>NZ_KV789191.1:0-101518 GCF_001807495.1 Corynebacterium sp. HMSC08C04
TTTATGGTGCTAAACGCATCGCCGCAAGCCTCAAGGAGGACACGACGTATACCCCGATCAATCACAAGAAAGTTGCACGCATCATGAAATCCATGGGGTTAAAAGGCTTTAGCAAACGGCGTCGATGCATTACTACCAGGCGTAAGCCTGGTCACCGTGTCATGCCAGATCTAGTAGGCCGCAAGTTCACAGCTGGCGAGCCAAATCGTGTGTATGTCGGTGACATTACTTACCTGCCGTGTAGGGGAGGCAAAAACATGTACCTTGCCACAGTCATTGACACGTATTCACGTAAACTTGCAGGTTATGCACTCGCAGACCACATGCGTGTCTCACTAGTTATCGATGCTCTAGCCCACGCACACGGCGTGCGCGGCAGTCTTGACGGGACTATTTTCCATTCCGATCACGGCAGCGTGTACACCTCACAAGCCTTTAGGAACTACTGCTCGTCGTTAGGTGTGCGCCAGTCCATGGGCGCGGTTGGAACGAGTGCCGATAATGCCCTGGCAGAATCCTTTAACGCCACCTTAAAGCGGGAAGTGCTGCGTGATCGGAAAGTCTTTGACAACCCAATTAGCTGTCGTCAAGAGGTCTTCCGGTGGTGCATGCGCTACAACACGCGCCGGCGGCACTCCTGGTGCAATCTCGTAGCTCCTGATGTCTTTGAAGCCGAGACTTCGGCTATACTGACCACAGCAGCATAGCCAGCCCCCGATGTGTCCACTTTCCGGGGGTCGGGCCCCGCAGCGATCAACCACCTGGCCAGCCTGTTTATAGCTTTTTCCAGCGTCAACAAGTTTCAAAGCTTTAGCGATGCGATCCCGCTCGCGTTGTATGGCTCCACCGCGACTGGTATTAGCGAGTTCGATACCGTCTTGGGCAAGGTATCGGTAAGCAGTCTGTGGGAAACCAGTCTCTTTCAGTGCGCTATGCGCAGACTGGCCGCTTTCTACAAGAGCAACGACCTTTTGGTACTGATCTTTGAATTTATTCTCAGTCAGACTCCGCTGACGCTGACCACGGCTAAGGCCCTCAGCCTGACGCCACACCTTCGCCGTAGCCTTCGAGACCCCCAACTCCTTCAGGATCACCGACATCGGACGCGCATCATGCAGATACGCCTCCACGTACCGCTCACACAGCCTCTTATCACTTGACATCTACACAACCTCCTAGCTGTATAGATGCATTCACCACCTGAACTCGCCTTCCCTGCACGGCACCGATTTGGCAGTTAGGGCGAAATCCTCGCCGTGCCCGGCGCCATAACCCAGGCCCACAAAATAGATCTCTGCGCACATAGCCCCGAATCCGCACCGCACGGCCGCATGGCGTAGAATATGCGGTCTGAAAGCTTTCACAACTCGTTCAGGAGGACTTCGTGCCACCAAAGGTCACTGACACTCAGCCCGCTGCAGACCAGAACAATGCAGTCGAGGAGGAGACCGCCCGCGCTGCGCGCCGCATCGTCGCTACTTATGCTGAGGACTTCCTCGATGGCGTGACCTTGATGTCCATGCTCGGCGTCGAGCCAGATGGCTTGGTACACAAGAAGGTCCTTGCAGAGCAGGAAGACGCTGCGCCAAAGAAGACCTCTAAGAAGTCCTCGAAGAAGGCAACCAAGAAATCTTCGAAGAAGACCACCAAGAAGGCAACGAAGAAGTCGACCAAGAAGTCCACGAAGAAGACCGCCAAGAAGGCTTCTAAGAAGACCACGAAGAAGGCCTAAGAACAATGTCTGGCCACGACAATTCCTTCGTGGTGGTGGCCAACCGCCTCCCCGTGGATCTGGAGATCCAACCGGACGGCACCCGCACCTGGAAGGCCTCGCCTGGCGGCTTGGTTACTGCTTTGTCGCCAGTGCTGGAGGCCGAGCAAGGCTGCTGGGTGGGCTGGCCAGGCATCACAAACGACGCCCCGGAACCTTCCCACACCGAAAACGGTGTGCTGCTGCACCCGGTCAAGCTAACCGACGTGGATTATGAGGGCTTCTACGAAGGCTTTTCCAACGCCACCCTGTGGCCGCTCTACCACGACCTCATCGTCACCCCGCAGTACAAGCGCGAGTGGTGGTACTCCTATCGCGAGGTCAACCTGCGCTTTGCCGAGGAAGTAGCAAAGGTCGCAGCGCCCAACGCCACGGTGTGGGTACAGGACTATCAGCTGCAGCTGCTGCCAGGCATTCTGCGCCAACTACGCCCCGATCTCACCATCGGCTTCTTCCTGCATATTCCATTCCCTTCCGCAGATCTCTTCCTGCAACTGCCATGGCGCGAAGAGGTCGTCCGCGGGTTGATGGGCGCCGATGTCATCGGATTCCACCTCGAATCCAATGCCCGTAACTTCTTAGAGCTGGCCACTCGACTCGGCTTAGAGGTCACGGGCGAGGTCAGCACCCGCGACATCACTGCCGGCATCAAGGTCGATGGCCGCACCGTTGGCGTGGGCGCGTTCCCGATCTCCATCAAGTCCTCCGACATGACGCGGTTCAGTAAGGCGGAGGACCGCGACGTCGCCAAGCTGCGTGCGGAATTCGGCGGCCACCACCGCGTCATCTTGGGCGTCGATAGGCTGGACTACACCAAGGGAATCCTGCAGCGTCTCAAAGCTTTCGAGGAGCTGCTGGAGTCGCAGGCGCTGGATCCGAGCGAGGTTACGCTGGTACAAATTGCCACGCCTTCGCGCGAGCGCATCGACCATTACCGCGTGACCCGCTCGCAGGTCGAGGAAGCCGTAGGCCGCATCAATGGGCGCTTCGGCCAGATTGGGCGGCCAGTGGTCCACTACGTGCACCGCGCAGTGGACAAGGACATGCTACGCAAGTACTACCGGCTTGCCGACGTCATGCTGGTCACCCCCTTCAAAGACGGCATGAACCTGGTGGCCAAGGAGTATGTGGCCTGCCACGACGACGGCCGCGGTGCATTGGTGCTCTCCGAGTTTGCCGGCGCCGCCGCGGAGCTCAAGCAGGCCAACCTATGCAACCCTTTCGACATAGAGTCCATCAAACGCGCCCTGCTCAGCGCATTGAAGGCGCTTGATGATTCACCCGACACCATGCGCCAGCACATGCTCGACCTGCACGCACAGGTGGTCCAACACGACGTGGATGTATGGTCGCGCGCCTTTTTGAGCGCCCTAGAGAAAGCAGCGAAGAACAAGTGAAGCGAGTAATTACAGCGGCACTTCTCGCCGCATCAATGACACTTAGCGCCTGCGGCTCCGAGGATTCAGGGCCGCAGCCACGCGGTGACGAGAGAATCGTGGGCAAGGACTGGCAAGTAGTGGCTATCTACACCAAGCCGGATGAGCCTTCTGCGATTCCGCAGACCGCTAAGGCGGTGCCACAAATGAGCTTCGGCGAATCCTCCATTGTGGGCTCTACTGGCTGTGCGCCGTTCCAAGCCAAGGTCTCCTACAGCGAGGCCGAGGATGCCGCCAATATCCGCGACGCGGACACCATGCACATCGATAAGGTGCGAATGGATACCCGTCCCGACGATTGCACCGGCTCGGCACTATGGGCGGATAATCTGCTACGCAATCTGCTGGCGGAAGACCATGATTTTGAGGTTCGGCTAAACCCGAATAATCAGCTGGTTCTGACTCTGGATACCGCCGAGGTGGACTCCCCCGCTATTCGCATGGTCTCGCTTTAGGGCTGTTTTAGGATGAGGGCATGATTGAAAAGCTCGCAGCAACCAAGCATCTGGCCGTAGTTTCTGACTTTGATGGCACCCTCGCCGGTTTTGCCAATGACATCTATGCGGTTCACGCCGAGCCGCGGTCGTTGGCTGCCCTGGAGCGTCTGGCGAAGCTGCCGGATACCACGGTAGCGGCGCTTTCTGGGCGCCACCTGGAAGGGCTAAAGCGCGTCTTCCCGCTGCGCGAGCCGGTTCTGTTGGGCGGCTCCCACGGCGCGGAGTCCTCGTGGCAGGACTCTTCCCTTTCGCCGGAAGCCCAGGCGCACTTGGACCGCAAGGAAGCAGAAATCCGTGAGCTGATGGAGCGCTTTCCTGGCGCGGAAATTGAGATTAAGCCTTTCCAGCGCGTGTTCCACCTGCGCCGCTTGGAGCTTACAGACCCAGAGCTAGCCGCCGAGGCCTACGCTGCTGGCCGCGCACTCGACCCAGCCGGTTTCCCCATGACTGCCGGCAAGTCTGTCATCGAGTTCTCCGCTACCCAGGCCACGAAGGGCTCATGGATTTCCGAGCTGCGCGAGCGCGTCGGCGCCACGGCCACGGTTTTCTTGGGCGACGACGTCACCGACGAAGACGGATTCGCGGTTTTGAATCAGCCACCAGACCTGGGCGTGAAGGTTGGCGAGGGCGAGACGCTAGCCGCACACCGCGTTCCGGATATTGCGGCTGTGTCTGATTTCTTGGAGGAGCTCGCTGCGGCCCGCGCGGTTCACCTCGGCGCTTAAGCGTGATGCGCGGTAAACGGGGCAAGCGCGGTAAACGGGACAAGCGCGGTACATTTTGCCAAATAAGGCGCTGATTTCGGCAAGTTTTGGCGCAATATTTGGCAAAGTGTGCCGACTAGAGCCGCCAATCCAATAAATGCTGCTCGCGCGGCGAGCCCACCGTGGTCCCCTCGTTGAAGCGGGTGGACAGCAGCTTATGGTCGTGTGCTGGGGCAGTCTCGGAAAGCGCGGCGTCGATATGCTCGGCCAACATGTGGCCTGCCGCCGCGCCTTTGGCTTTATTCGGCTGGACCACGGTAGTAAGCCCCGCCAGCAAGGCGGTGGTGATGCCGTCAAACCCCGTCACGGAGAGGTCTTTCGGTGCCGCGAGGCCAGCATCGCGCAAGACACCGAGCACGCCGAGCGCCATCGAGTCGGTGGTGCACAGCACGGCGGTCAGCTCAGGGCGCGCGGCAAGCAGCTCTTCCGCGGCAGCGCGCGCGGTGCTCGCATCGTTGATGTGGCGGGTGACAATGGGAATCTCGCCAATGCCTGCCTGTGCAAATACATCGAGAGCGCCCAGCACGCGGTCGCGCTGGACGTGCATGTCTGCGCGTTCGACCTGCTCCGGGCTTACGAAACCATCGATGCGCTCGTGGTGGAGGCGAATGCACAGGATGCCAATGCGGCGGTGGCCGGCCGCGAGCAACGCGCGGGCGGCGGGCTTGATTGCCTCGCGGTCATCGATGCCCACGAAGGGAAGGCCAGAGTCCTTGGGCTGATCGCAGACCACCAGCGGAAGACCACGCGTTCGCGCCGCTTCCACGGATTCGGACGAGACCGAGTAGATAACGAAGCCATCCACGGCGGCGCGGGTGAGGAGGGCGGCAGCGTCGTCGGAAGGGGCGTCGGGCCCTGCGGGAATCAGAGTTAGGGTGGTCGCGGCACCCGTGGATGCCTCTGCCATGCCGGCTAGAAAATCAACGGAGGCGGCGTCCTCGAAGGCGTAGGACAAGTGCTCGGTCAGGAGGACCCCCGTGGAGCCCGCGCGGCGAGTGCGCAGGCTGCGCGCGGTGGGGTCGGGGCCCGTGTAGCCGTGGGCTGCGGCCGCGGAGAGAATGCGCTCGCGCGTGGCTGGGGCCAGCTGGTCTGGGCGATTATATGCATTGGAAACGGTGGTACGCGAAACACCCAATTCAGCAGCCAGCGAGGCTAGCGTTTTCCGATTCTGGCTGCGTTTTACCATGCTGGCTACCCTACCCTGTTCACCTCTGCGTTTCGCGTTTCAGGCAAGGTCTTTAGCGAGCGGATTTTCAATACATTTCCATTTGACAACAATTTTCAACAAACGCAAACTAGAGGGCATGAGTTTTTCCCTTAAATCCCTGGCTGCGCCCGCCGCTCTCCTGTGTGCAGGCAGCCTCACCCTGGCCGGTTGCTCCAGTACCGATAGCGCCGACGAGGACACCATCAAGGTCGTCGCCTCCACCTCCATCTGGGCAGATGTGGCCCAGGAAGTCATCGACTCCGCACAGAGGCAAGACGTCAAGATTGAGGTCGAGCCAATCGTCAAGGGCAACGGCGTCGACCCGCACCACTTCGAGCCCACCGCGGCAGACATCGCTAAGGCCAACGAAGCCGACGTCCTCATCGTCGGCGGAGGCGGATACGATTCCTGGCTGTACCAGGCAGTAAAGAACCAGGACGAGATCATCCACGCCCTCCCTCTGACCGACCACGGCAAGCTCGACGAAGAGCCGGACGTCGTCACCGCGGCAGAGGCCAAGGACATCGCCAAGAAGGAGCCCTCCAAGGTCACCAACATCGAGGGCAACGAGCACGTCTGGTACGACGCTGCCGCCATCGAGAAAGTGGCCACCGAGGTCGCCGACCTAGTCAATGAGGCCAACCCAGAGGCCAAGGCATCTGCAGACCCGCTGTTGGAGCGCGTCGAGGACATTAAGGCGCGTGTCGAGAAGCTGCCGAAGCTCAACTATGCGCAGACCGAGCCGATTGCGGACTACATCATGAAGTACACCCCTGCCTTGGACGTGACGCCGGAGGGCTTCCGCAAAGCCACCGTGTCTGAGGGCGAGCCGACTGCCGCCGACCTCGCACGCTTCCTAGAGGCCATCAAGGAAGACAAGGTCGATCTGCTGATTTATAACCCACAGACCGAGACCGATATCTCCTCGCGCATCCACAAGGCAGCCGAGGAGCGCCACATCCCTATCGTGGAAATCGGTGAGACCCCACCAGAGGGCACGAACTTCCTCGACTACTACGAGCAGGCCGTGGACCACATCGAGGCGGCTTAGTGCTGGTTCAATTTCATGAAGCGGCCGTGGAACCGCTGTGGTCGGGGCTCAACCTGGGCGTCGACAAGCGCGAATTCATCGCCGTCTTGGGGCCAAACGGCGTGGGCAAGTCCACCTTGCTGGGCACCATCCTGGGCACGCGCCAGCTCACCGGAGGGCGCGTGGACGTCAATTCGCGGGTTGGTTTCATTCCGCAGCAGCGCATGTTTCCGCAGGATCTTCCCATGCGCGCCCGGGATTTGGTCTCACTGTCGTTGGCACACGGGGCCATCGCTAAGCGACGCCCCTCCCGCGCCCGCGTCGACGAACTCCTCGCTGAGGTGGGTGCCACCGGCATCGCCGAGCGCCGCGTGGGGCAGCTTTCGGGCGGTCAGCAACAGCTCATCCGGCAGGCCCAGGCGCTGGCCAATGACCCACAGCTCATCCTTGCCGACGAACCATTACTCTCGCTCGATCCTGCCCGCCAGCAAGCGACCGTGGAAAAGCTCGACCGCTGGCGCAAAGAACGCGGCACCTCCGTGTTGTTCGTGACACACGGCATCAACCCGGTGCTAGGCGTGGTGGACAAGGTGCTCTACATCGCCCCGCATGGCCACATGTTTGGCGCTGTGGATGAGGTTATGCGCTCGGATGTCTTGTCTGAGCTGTATGGTTCCAAGGTCAACGTCATCGAGGTCGATGGGAGACTCATCGTTGTCTAATAAGTTTTTCGAAGACACCCAGTATCTGCTCGGCGTCGATTTCGTGCAGTCTTCCCTGTGGGCCTGCGCGCTGCTGGGCATCCTCTCTGGTGTGATGACCTCACTCATCGTGCTGCGCCAAATGTCCTTTTCGGTGCACGCGACGTCTGAGCTCGCCCTGATGGGCGCTTCGGCGGCCCTGCTCTTCGGATTTAACTTAGGCTTTGGTGCCATCGCGGGCGCCATCGTGGCCGCCATCATCCTGGCGGTGTTGGGGCTGAAAGGCCAGCAAGACAGCGCTATTGGCGTGGTGATGAGCTTTGGCCTTGGCCTATCGGTGCTCTTCTTGCACCTCTACCCGGGCAATTCCAATACGGCGATGACGCTGCTGACCGGCCAGATCGTGGGTGTTTCCGCAGCCTCGGTGTGGCTGCTGGCGCTGACTACCGTCATCATCGTGGGCGTCGTGTTGCTCTTCTGGCGCCCGCTGCTTTTCGCTTCCGCCGACCCGGTCATGGCGCAGGCAGCCGGCGTACCGGTGCGCGCTATCTCCGTAGGCTTTGCCATTCTGGTGGGCCTTACCGCGGCGCAGTCGGTGCAGATTGTCGGTTCGCTGCTGGTCATGGCGCTGCTGATTACACCGGGCGCAGCGGCAGTGCAGATCACCTCCTCGCCGGTGCGCGCGGTGCTGTGGTCCACGCTTTTCGCCGAGGTCGCCGCCGTGGGTGGCCTCATCCTCTCGCTAGCACCAGGCTTGCCAGTCTCGGTCTTCGTGACCACGATTTCTTTTGTCATTTACCTGGTTTGCCGCCTCGTGGGCTGGCTGCGCAACCGCCGTGCCGTGCGCGACGACATCGCCGCCGCCCGCGTCACCAAAGCTCACTTCGAGGGCCGCCGCGATGCCGAAAGCCACCACACCAGCACGCACGACGAAACCTGCGCCCACCCCGACTAAACTTTTGTTCCATGACCATCGTGGAATTTCAGGGCCAAAAGCGTAAATACACCGTCGTCGCGCCGGAAAATCCCGGCCCGAACCTGCTGCTTTTCCTCCACGGTTCGCTGCAAAATGGCAGCGTGATGCGGCGCTTTACAAACGGTACTTTTGATGAGCTCGCCGCCCGCACGGGCACGGTGGTTGTCTACCCCGACGGCGTGGACAGGCACTTCAACGACGCCCGCGCGGTGCTTCCGGTCAAGACCCGTGAGCTTGGCATTGACGACGTCGCCTTTCTCCAACACGTCGCCGCCACCGTACAGGAGGAATACGGAACGCAGCGCACCTTCGCCTGCGGTTATTCCAACGGCGGGCAGATGGTAATTCGCCTGCTTTTCGATGCCCCGGGCTTCCTCGACGGTGCCTGCATCTTCGCCTCGACGATGGGCAGCGGCGCTAACCATGCGCCGTCTAATCCCGAGGGCTATAAGCCCACCCCAATCCTCATGATGCATGGCACGGCGGACCCGTTAGCACCTTATGAAGGCGGCCAGGCTGGCCTCGCGAATAGCTCCCGCGGCGAGGTTACTTCCGCGTTGTTGACTGCGCAGCACTTCGCCACGATGAACGGTTGCTCTAAGGCCAAGGTAACCCGCCCGTTTTCTGATGTGTCTTTGGATTCCTGGGAAGGTGACAACCCCGTCGAACTGTGGACCATGGAAGGCGTGGGCCACGTCATCCCCTCGGGCAACGAGCTCGACGCGCGCTTGGGCCCGAATACCGATAGCTTCATCGCGGCCCAAGTGGTGGAGGACTTCTTCGGCTTATAGCCCCGCGGCTCGCCTCCCCGCTACTTACCCAGCCCTGGGCATTTGCAACAGGATGGCAGCTCAACCCATAGCGGGTAAGGTTTTTATGGCTAACTGGACTCTGTTCTCTGCAGCAAAGATGTCGAGCAGCTGGGAAACTATTTTCTTGATCATCGGCACAGAAAGATGTGTTTCCTCCGCGATGCCATAATTTGAGTGCCCACATACAATTCCGTTTAAAATTCGAAGCTGAATTGCGGACAGTCGCTCGAGGTTTCGCTGCATATCTGGTTCAGGCATTGTCCCAACAGCTACGCCGTTTATTTCAAAGCAACAACTTATTTTAAGGCCCCCATGGCCGGAGCGAGCTTCCCGGGTAACGACGCAATATGCAGACGCGCCCAAATTGATTGCCGTTTGAAGCTTCTCACGCGAATGCTGTGAATAATCCACCAAGTAAATGAAATCGCTGCTCTTTAACTCTTGTATATCCCATACCCAGGTCGCCGAGTCTTTGCGCTCGCACAACACCAGCAATTGCTCCTGTGAGCCAGACAATGCATTCAGCAGCTCCCTTTGAGTGGACACACATTCAACCTGGGGCCAGAGGAAGTAACGTCTTAGCTCATCGAGTATCGATTGCTCATCGTCTCGGATGCCTGCAAGCAGACACGGCATATCCGAGTATTTCAATCGCCACACTAAAGCGTTACCTCGCAGTCTGCTTGGTCAGCTACATGCTTGGAATGCGTCGCGACGACGACAACGGCGCCTTGGTCAGCGAAAGCACGGAGGTGTTCAACAACCAGCTGAGCATTGTCCTCGTCAAGCGCACCGGTTGGCTCGTCCGCCAATACGATTTTGGGCTTAGAAATGAGGATCCTCGCCAAGGCTACTCGTTGTTGTTCGCCGCCCGACAAGCCGCTGACCACACGCTTTTCATAGCCTCGTAAACCGACCTGCGCCAAAGCGCTGTCTAGCGCCTCATCGAAAGCACGGCGCGAAACGTTACTGGCTGCGAGCTTCACGTTGTCGACAACGGTGAGGTCAGGAACCAAGCCGTAATCTTGAAAAAGATACCCAACGCATTCGCGTCGATACTTGCGCAGTCGACCTGCCGATAGCGATGCAATGTTGTTTCCATCCCACATGATTGAGCCTTTGTCCGGCGAGATCAGACCGCCCAAGAGGTTCAACAGGGTGGTTTTCCCACTTCCGGAGACACCGGTTAATGCAGTCACCCGGCCAGCCGCAAAAGACCGCGTAAGGCCGGAAAGAATCATTTTTCCCTTCACACTGTAGTGAAGGTCTTCAACCTGAATTTCCATATCCTAATTTCCCTCGCTGTCTGTCCAGCGCATTTGATTTCGCGCACTAATCCACCAGGTCAAACCGATTGAAATACACATCCACACGATCGAAAATGCGACGACAGCAAGAACGGTTGCCGTGGACCACCTGTTTTCAAACCCCATCGACCACGTTGATGGATAGTGCGATTCCAGTTGTTCCTTATGCTCGCGCAAACGATACAAAACCCAGCCGATGGTGGTAACGAAAAAGAATAGCTCGGCCAGCAGAATCTTCCTGCACATCTTCCACGGGCTGCGCCCACAAATGAAGGAAACATAGAGCTCTCGCCGGAACGCCACCTGGAAACTGAAAAGCCCCGCGACGATTAACAAGGAAACCAGTAATATCGCTACGACCGTATTTAACGACCAAAGGCTGAATTGATCTTTGGCTTCCTCAAGGGACGATCGCCAGGAATCAGCATGCGGTTGTGCCGTGGCAAGCACCTTGCCCACCGTCCCATCTTTCAGCTCACCAACGACAGTTGGCTCGATGGCAAGGAGGACTTTCTGCGAGGCTTTCGCGAGTAAATTCCGGTCACCGATAGCTTCAAGCCCCACTGGTAACGAGACCACAATGGGGTCATTAATTACTGGCCGCAGCTCAACGTCATAGGAAAAGACTTGCCCAAGCGAACAATCCTCTTTCCAGTTAAAATCTGGAACTTTCTTCTTCGCGAGTTCGGCTTCAAATGCAACGGAGTCAATAATCGTCTGTTTGGATTCTTCACTGAGGGCAACGGGAGCACAAACGGTTACGTCTTCTTCAGAAGGGGAAACACCAGCTTGAACGGCGAACCGATGGTTGCTGAGAATAACCGGGGCTTCCAGTTGAGTCGGCCAGGTAAGCCAAAAAGGATCCGCTAAGAGTAGCTTTCCTTCGCGGTCCGCCTGACGCAAGGGCGCTGCAGCTGCAGCCTGTTCTTTTTCATCCGGAGTGATATTCGAGCTCAGGGCAAACTCTTGCTCATTGGCATGTCCGCTCCAATACGGTTGCAATTCCTCTCGCGCGGACACCTCAGCACCGGTATCAACCATCTGCGAAAGTGCCGTCAGGCTCGTCAAGAGTGCCAATAGCCGGACAGCATACAGAGCGTAGGTAATTGGACGCGCCCGAACCTTGCCTTTGATGGCCTGCGGGATCGAAATATTTCGAACCAATAACTGCCCGAGCACATAGCCCAGCGCCAAACCGACCCATTGGAGCAACACAGAAACGCCGAAAAAGGCCCAAAACAACGTCGCTTCTGCCCAGTCGTTGTAAAGATACAATGCCGCCGCAATAAAAATGATCGCAAGAAAAAATGGTAGCCATGTTTGCTTGGCAAGCCGCGTTACATCAAGTCTTAGCGTCTGCGATAGCTTTAGCCCCAAAAGTCTGTGAATGCCGATTTCGCGAGCCCGCACTAGGCAGTGCCCGCCACCCAACACGAGCGCGAGTAGAAACGCAGCCGCGACCAACAAAGGCAGCGACGAAGTCATGACGATGCTCCAAGTCAAGTTCTGGAGCCCTGTCACGGAATACCCGCGCTCCTCCAACCATGTCGTTAGGTCTCGAGCGTCATTTTCCGATCCTTTAATGTAAAAAACTTGGCGCGGTTCCTTAGTCGGAATTTCCGACAATGGATACCAAACAAGCTTTTCGCCCCTCTGAAACTTTTGAGACTCAAAGTTAGCTGCACCTGAAGGCAGAGCCGAGGAGTAGATTCGCACCTCACCATCCGAATCAGCTAGCGAGGCGTAATAAATCGATACGTCAAATCCTGAGTCCCGCGCAAATTCAGAAAGCTCAGGAAACAGTGTTTCTGTGTGACTGTCAGGTTTGAAGTCTTCGATCTGGACAAACTCGTTGCCAAGCCGGTAATCCAGAGTCGATAAGAGGCTGGCTCCGACAAAGGCAATGAATGCGCTAATAACCGTAGAGAGCAAAATCCCTACGGTTAGTAGTCTGACTGAAGTTTTCATCGAGCCTTAGCAGTGCCGGTAGTAGGACTTATTTCCAGAGGACTTCTTGGGAGCTGTTGCCTGCTTAGACATGCTCACTTTCATAAGCATTCCTTTCTTGAGAAGAATCTGAACTTATAGCGCGCGCTACTAAAAGATATACGCTGCCCCTAAACCGCGTTCAAGTGTCAAAAGTTACCTTTCGCAGATTCATCAACTCCGCGCAAATACCCAGGCCTCAATCCGCAGCTCTCTGGTGGATTGCAGGGCGTCGGCAAGCGCGTGAAAATGCGAGCAGGAGGTCTGGGTTTCCAGCCCTGGGCATTTGCAACCAGGACGGCGGTAGCTGCCCAGCAGACGCATTGGAGGCAAGCAAAAAGGCGCCGCACAACGCGACGCCTTCCAAATTACTTGTTACTTCGCAGCGCGACGCTGCCGAGCAAACTCCGAAAGCACTGCACCCGCAGCAACGGATGCGTTTAAGGACTCAACCCAGGCGGTCATCGGGATGGACATGATGACATCGCAGTTCTCGCAGACCAAGCGGGAGATGCCCTTTCCCTCAGAGCCGATGACGATGACCACGGGATCCTTGCCACCCGCATAGGTGTCGAGCGTGTGCTCGCCGCCGGCGTCCAGGCCAACGACCTGGTAACCGGCTTTCTGGAATTCCTGCACGGTGCGGGTCACGTTAGTCACGCGCGCGACGGGCAGGCGAGCTGCGGTACCAGCAGAGGTACGCCAAGCCACCGCCGTAACCGAAGCCGAACGGCGCTCCGGAATGATGACGCCGTGGCCGCCGAACGCCGCAACGGAGCGGATAACCGCGCCCAAGTTACGCGGGTCGGTGATGTTATCCAGAATGACAAACATGCCAGGCTCGCCAGCGTCCTTCGCGCGGTCCATCAGGTCATGGAAATCGGCGTACTTATAAGGCGGAATCTGCAGGCCAATGCCCTGGTGCAAACCGTTGCCGGTCATGCGATCCATCTCGTGACGCTGAATCTCAAGGATAGGAATGTTGCGGGAATTCGCAATGGCCACGGCCTCCGACAGGCGCGCATCGTTGCGGGTGCCCTGCACGATGTACAGCGAGGTAGCAGGCACCTTCGCGTGCAGACACTCGACAACCGGGTTGCGGCCGACGACCATCTCCGCCGTCTCCTTCTGGTGGCGGCCCGAGTTGCGGCGCTCGCGCTCCAGCTTGGCCTTGTGCTTCGCGTGGTAGACGCGATCCTCTGCCTTAGGCGTTGGCCCCTTGCCCTCAAGGCCCTTCTTTACCTGGCCGCCACTGCCCTTAGTGGCGCCTTTCTTGTTTGTCTTGCGGATGCCCGCGCCGCCGCGGCCGTGCGTACGTGCCATGAATTCTCCTTAGGCCAGCGACCAGGTGGGGCCGTCGGCAGTGTCAGTGATGGTGATGTCAGCTGCGGCGAGGCGGTCGCGGACGGCGTCCGCAGTGGCCCAGTCCTTCTCCGCGCGGGCTTGGGTGCGGCGCTCCAGTTCTGCTTGGACGAGTGCGTCCAGCGCTGTATCCGCAGTGCTTGTCGACGCCCCATCTTTCCACTGTTCAGCCAAAGGATCAAAGCCCAGTACTGCGGCCATGGCACGAACAGACTCGGCAATTTGCCGTGCCTGAGCCTCATCGCCAGAGCCCAGGGCCTTATTGCCTGCGCGCACGTTGGTGTGAATCTCAGCCAGTGCCTTCGGAACGGCGATGTCGTCGTTCATGGCGTCCTCGAAGGCCGGGGTCCAGTCTCCTACGACGAGGTCGTCGAACTTGTTCACGAAGTCCTCGATGCGGCGGTAGCCGGCAGCGGCCTCGGTGAGGGCTGCCTCGGAGTATTCCAGCACGGAGCGGTAGTGCGCGGAGCCGAGGTAGTAGCGCAGCTCGACCGGGCGGACGATCTCCAGCATGTTGTCGATGGCCAGCACGTTGCCCAGGGACTTGGACATCTTCTCGCCGGCCATGGTCACCCAGTGGTTGTGCATCCAGTAATTGGCAAACTTATCGCCGGCGGCATGGGACTGCGCGACCTCGTTCTCGTGGTGCGGGAACTGCAGGTCGAGGCCACCGCAGTGAATGTCGAATTCGCCGCCCAAGTAGTAGGTGGACATAGCCGAGCACTCCAAATGCCAGCCGGGGCGTCCGCGGCCCCACGGGGTAGGCCAAGAAGGCTCGCCAGGCTTGGCGGCCTTCCACAGCGCGAAGTCCTGCGGCCCGCGCTTTCCGCGCTTGAGAGCCTCTGGGTCTTCGCCCTGCTCCATCTCCTCGACGCGGTTGCCGGACAGGGAGCCGTAATCAGAATTCTCGGCCGCGACCCAGGCTTGGACGTCGAAGTAGACGGAGCCGGTTCCGTCTGCCCCCGCGGTATCGTCAGATACCGCGTAGGCAAAGCCGGCGTCGATAAGCCGCTGCATGTAGTCCACCATCTGGGTAACGAATCCCGTGGCGCGTGGCTCTACCGATGGCGGCAGGACGCCCAGGGTGTTGTAGGCCTTGGTGAACTCGCGCTCGTAGGTGGAAACCCACTCCCACCAGGGGCGGCCATTATCGGCGGCCTTGGTGAGAATCTTGTCATCGATGTCGGTGACGTTGCGCACGAAGGCGACGTCCAGGCCCTGCGCCATGAGCCAGCGGCGCAGAATATCAAAGGCTACGCCGGAGCGCAGGTGGCCGATGTGCGGCTGTGCCTGCGGGGTGGCACCACACAAGTAAATCGAGGCGTGGCCCTCTTTAACGGGCACGAAATCGCGTTGGCTACGGGTGGCGGTGTCATAAATGCGTAGGTTACTCACCCTGACCATTCTAGGCTATGGGCGCTTGGCTGTTTGCGGTTGCTTTAAGTCACGGCGATGCGCCTTCCACGCGCGCCTTTCCCGGGAATTACTGTTTCCAGACCACCGCCGTCGCCACCGCGGCGCGGCCTTCGGAGCGGCCGGTGAATCCCAGGTGGTCGGTGGTGGTAGCGGAGACGGAAACGGGAGCGCCTAAAATCTCACTGAGCACGCGCTCGGCCTCTTCGCGGCGCGGGCCCATCTTCGGGGTTTGTCCCACCAGCTGAGCTGCGGCGTTACCAATCACGAAGCCATTTTCTTCAAGCAGTTCACGGCACTCGCGCAGCAGGCGCTCGCCCGAAACGTTGTCGTATTCTTTGCGCCCAACACCCACGAACGAGCCCAAGTCACCGAGGTTGGAGGCGGACAAGAGGGCGTCGACAAGCGCGTGGCTAACCACGTCGCCGTCGGAGTGGCCCTCGCAGCCATCGACGTCGTCGAAAAGCAGCCCAGCAATCCAGCAGGGCTTGCCTTCCTCAATCTGGTGGGCGTCGGTGGCAATGCCTACGCGCGGGATGATGGGCTGGGTCATGAGAGCTCCTTGTTTAAAATCGCCGTGGCCAGCGTGAGATCGATGGGCGTGGTGATTTTGAAAGCTAGTGGGTCGCCCTCAACGGTGGTGACGGGGACGCCGAACCATTCCATCAGGCTGGCATCGTCAGTGGCCACGAATTCTTGCTGGCCTGAGAAGTAGGCTTCGTTCGCTTCGCGCAGCTTAGCCACGCGGAAGCCCTGCGGGGTTTGGACCGCGCGCAGCTTTGAACGGTCCGGGGTGGATACGACGCGGTGCTCGTCGACGACCTTGATGGTGTCCGCGACCGGCAACACCGGGATAACCGCGGGGGCGCTGCGCACGGCCTCGGCAACGCGCGCGATCATCTCGGGCGGGGTTAGCGCGCGGGCGGCGTCGTGAATGAGGACGATGGCATCGTCGGGGATGTGCTGGAGACCAGCCCATACGGAGTCGGCGCGCTCGCCGCCGCCGTGGACCAAGTGAGCGCCGGGCAGCAGGGCGCGTGCGTGCTCCTCCATCTCGGGGCTGACGGTGACGATCAATTCGTCACAGACCTCCCCCATGGCCGCCGCAGAACGCTCCAGCAAAGTGCGGCCTTCCAGCTCAACATAAGCCTTCGGCAATTCGGCGCCCAAGCGGGTGCCCATGCCTGCGGCCGCGATGAGGCCGTAGACCTTAGTCTTCGTCGTCGAAGGAGAGGTCATCGAGATCGATGTCGTTGTCGATATCGGTGGTGATGGACTTGTCCTCCACGATGCCGGCAGCGCGGTGGCGCTCGATGGTGGCATCGATTTCTTCCATCATGGTGTCGGCCTTCTTTTCATCGACCGGGGAAGCCAGCGCGAGCTCGCCCACGAGAATCTGGCGAGCCTTGGTAAGCATGCGCTTCTCACCAGCGGACAGGCCGCGATCCTGGTCACGGCGCCACAGGTCACGAACTACTTCCGCGACCTTGTTGATGTCACCAGAGGCTAGGCGCTCCTGGTTTGCCTTGTAACGGCGGGACCAGTTGCCGGCCTCTTCCACGTCGAGCTCACGCAAAACGGAGAAGACGCGCTCGAGGCCTTCCTTGCCCACGACGTCACGCACACCAACGGTCTCGGCGTTCTTCGAAGGCACTCGAACCACAAGGTCAGACTGGTTGATCTGGAGGACGAGGAACTCCAGGGTCTCGCCGCCCATCTCACGCTGCTCAATGTCAGTAATCCTGGCAGCACCGTGGTGCGGGTAGACGACGACCTCTCCGACCTTAAATTCCATTCCCACTCCTTGTTTAATGTTCGTGCCTCGCGCGGCACGCATACAGGGCAACCAGTTTAGCACGTAGAGCTTTTGCGCTTGTCGACGCCCATGGTCTACCCCCGTATTACCCCGCCACCTACCCAACGGGTTTAGAGGAAACTGTGTACTTGGGGCGGAAAGGTACTAGGCTAAAGCGTTGATAAGCTTTGTGATCGCAATCTATGGAGGACCCTCAAAGTGCAGCCCTTGAAGACCGCCGCTCGTCGCGGTGCCATCATTTCCGTAACCGCCCTGTCTGCGCTGGCTCTGGCTTCCTGCTCGGCAGGCCACATCACTCAAACTTCCCAGAAGGTTGCGGCTGTCGATGGTTCCTCCGCTGCTACCGAGGACGGCGCTGTCGCAGTCCGCGACGTCACAATCCAGGTTGAGCCGGATTCCGGTGAGACTTCCCTGAAGTTCGTTGCCGTCAACCAGGGCTACGACGTTTCTGACGTCACCCTGGAGTCCGTTTCCGTCGATGGCCAGGACGTAGAGTTGGGCTCCACGAAGCCGATGGCCCGTGACCAGTCCATCATCGCTGATTCCGCCAAGAACCTGGAAGAGCTGAAGAAGGACAAGAAGAACAAGAACGTTCAGTACGTCGAGACCTCCCTCGAGAATGAGGACTTTGGCTACGCCGGCTCCCGCCCGGTTACCTTCACATTCAACAACGGCACCATCGAGGTGGACGCAGCTGTTGCCGCTTCCCCGCTGAAGTCCGGTGAGTACAACCGCGACGTTGAGTCCACCGAGGGCTTTACCACCGAGTCCCCTGAGGCATCTCACCACTAAGCCTCCGGGTGAAATAAGCCCTTTAATTAACCCTTCGACCCCGCACTTCTAAGTGCGGGGTTTCTCGTTGGCGCTCGTGTCCGGCGGGTGTTTTAGAGTTACTGGCATGGCTAAGAAATCGCGTCCAATCCACACCTGTTCCGAGTGTGGCTACGTCTCTCCGAAGTGGCTAGGCCGCTGCCCAGATTGCGGCTCGTGGGGAACGCTGCAGGAATCCGCCCCGGCTGCTTCTGAGGGCACGGCTGCCTCGGCTGCGGTGACCGGGCAGATGGTCAAGGGTCTAACGCCTTCCAGCCCGGCGCAACCCATCACCAAGATTGGGGCGAGTGCTACTAAAACCATCAACACGGGTATCGGCGAGTTAGACCGTGTTTTGGGCAAAGGCATCGTTCCAGGCTCGGTTGTACTCATGGCCGGCGAGCCCGGCGTTGGTAAGTCAACGTTGCTGCTGGAGGTGGCTTCAAGGTGGGCGCAGCTCGAACGCACGGCGCTATATGTCACCGCAGAGGAGTCAGCGGGCCAGGTAAGGGCGCGTGCCGAGCGCACTGACGCGCTCCACGAGACCCTCTACCTAGCCGCCGAGTCTAACTTGGACGTAGTCTTCGGCCACGTTGAACAACTCAAGCCCAGCCTTATCATCGTGGACTCTGTACAGACTATGCATGCGGCAGGCGTCGAGGGCGTAGCTGGCGGCGTGGCCCAGTCACGCGCGGTCACTGCGGCGCTAACCACCCTGGCAAAGTCCACCGGCATTCCGGTGCTGCTTGTGGGCCACGTAACCAAGGACGGCAACGTTGCAGGTCCCCGCGTACTCGAGCACTTGGTTGACGTGGTGTTGAACTTCGAGGGTGACAGGCAGTCCAGCCTACGCATGCTGCGCGGCATCAAGAACCGCTTCGGCGCCACCGATGAAGTGGGATGTTTCGAGCAGACTTCCGGCGGCATTCGCGAGGTAGCAGATCCTTCTGGGCTCTTCCTCTCCCACCGCGGGAGCACGCCGGATGGCTCCGCGGTCACCGTTGCCATGGACGGTGTACGCCCCATGCTCGCGGAGGTTCAGGCGCTCACCGTGGATCCAGTGGCAAAGAACCCGCGCCGCGTGGTCACGGGATTGGACTCCAACCGCGTGCCCATGGTGCTGGCGGTTCTGCAGGCACGCGCAGGAGAGCGCACTAATGACAAAGACGCCTACGTCGCCACCGTGGGCGGCGTGCGCATCCAGGAGACCGCCACGGATCTTGCCGTAGCGCTTGCCACCTGGTCCTCTTTGCATGAAAAGCCGCTACCGCCCAAGACGGTGGTCATCGGTGAGGTGGGCCTGGCTGGCGAGCTGCGCCGCGTGCCCAACCTGGATCGCCGCTTGAGCGAGGCCGCGCGCTTGGGCTATGAAAACGCAATCGTCCCGGCGGGCAAGGTGGATGCCGCCGGGATACGGGTGCTGCAAGCTGGAACTTTGGGCGAGGCCATCGCCCTTTTGCGCTAGCTATCGAGGTTGAAGGTTTCTGCCTTCGAGGCGTGGTTACCAATAACTGCGTGCATGAAGTAGCCACCCACCGGGGCCGGTGCACGGTCATTGCACTGGTTTGGCTGGGACATTTTACGGGACCAATCAGCCTGGAAGGTGCGCTGCTTGCCTGGCTCGAAGGTGACCTCACCAGTATCCACCGGCGGGAAGCAGTCAGTATCAGCCCACTTCTTCTCATTGGTGGAAAGGTCATAGACCTCAAAGCGCAGGATGTCCTTATCTAGGTCAATCACGCAATCAGCGGCGGTAGGGTTCTTGACTTCCATGAAGAAGGTTGGGTACTCGCCCTCACTGTAGCTAGGTTGGCTGACAGTACCTACGATCTCCAAGTCCTCCAAGGCGCAGGTATTCTTAGCCGGCTCCGCGCCCGCGCTAGGCGCCGGATAAGGCGAAGACTCGCTTGGGTTTGCAGCGCTGCTGTCGGCGCTGCTTTCCGCACTGCTCGGCGCGGCGCTTACGCTGCTCGATGCCGCATCACTAGTTGGGGCAGCGCTCGTCTTGCTGGTCTCCGGCACAGCCTCCGAGCCGCGGGCGCTGGTAGCAGCGGTAGGCACCGATTCATCGGAGCCGCCGAACATGCTGGTCGCTGCCCAGATGAGCAGCCCGACGAGCACCAAAAGTCCAATCAGCGCAGCAACGCGGCGGCGCATGTAGATCTCTTGGGGCAGGGGTTTGCGTCGGTTATCAGTCACGCTTCCGATTTTAAAGGGTGACACAGACAAACTTGCACCAGCCCTCGCCGCGTGTCTAGGCCTAAATGGCCCTAGTCCACGCCGTGGCGCACCACAGTTTCCACGCTGGAATCTTCCAGCAGGTAGCGCAGGCCGACAACGCCGAGCGTGCCGGCGTCGAGAAGCCGCCGCGCCGCCGGCACATCAGCGATGATCTGAGAGACCGTTTGGGCCGTGTTCTCGCGCTCGAAATCGGGCCTAGTCTCACGGCCTTGGCGCTTGGCCTGCAGCGCCGAAGCCGCGACCTTCTCAATGATGGGTCGCTGCAGCCCGGTCGGCAGGTTGATCTCTCCGTTCAGGAACGCCGAGGCCGCGCCCACCGCACCGCAGGACTGGTGGCCCATCACCACGAGAAGGTTGGCGTTTAAGTTCTCCAAGGCATAGTCCAGCGAGGCAAGCACCGCGTTGTCCAGGATATGGCCGGCGGTACGAATGACGAAGGCATCGCCGAAACCGATGTTAAATACGTGCTCAATCGGGGCGCGCGAATCGGAGCATGCCAGCACGATGACGCGCGGGTCTTGGCCCCGGGTTAGCCGGGCGCGGAGGCGCGACTCAGTGTTGACGGAGATAGCGTTTCCACTGACCAGGCGCTCGTTTCCAGCTTGTAGGGCTTCCCAAACTTTTTGGGGATTTTTCGGGACTTTTGAAAGTGGCATGGATTCAACTGTAGTCCCGAACGCCGGCTGGCTTACACTGTTTCCCGATGATTAACACCGCTGCTCTTTTGGACTGGTTTGATTCAGCCGAGCGTCCCCTCCCCTGGCGCCGCCCCGGTACCTCCGCGTGGGGCGTCCTGCTCAGTGAGGTCATGAGCCAACAGACTCCGGTCGCACGGGTGGCTCCGGTGTGGGAGGAATGGATGCAGCGGTGGCCTACCCCGGCCGACTTTGCGGCGGCCTCCCGCGCGGAGGTGCTGCGCGCGTGGGGCAAGCTGGGTTATCCCCGGCGCGCGTTGCGCTTGTGGGAGTGTGCGCAAGCCATAGGTGAAAAGCCGGTACCAAGCGACGTCGAGAAGCTGCTGGAGCTGCCCGGCATCGGCGATTACACAGCGCGGGCGGTGGCTTGTTTCCACTACAAGCGCAACGTGCCGGTGGTTGATACCAATGTGCGCCGAGTTTACGCGCGCGCCGTGGACGGCCGATTCCTGCAGCCGCAGCCTTCGAAGAAGGAACTTTCCGCCGTGGAAAAGCTCCTCCCGCCAGAAAATGGTCCACGTTTTTCGGCCGCGCTCATGGAACTCGGTGCTTTGGTATGCAAGGCAAAGGCCCCCAATTGTGAGGGGTGCCCGCTTCGCGAAGGTTGTGCCTGGCAGCTGGCGGGCTGCCCGCAGCCTAGTGAGGCCGAGCTTTCCAAGGCCAAAAAACGCGTGCAAAAGTTCCAAGGCACCGACCGCCAAGTGCGTGGGCTGATTCTGGATGTCCTGCGCGGCGCCGATGCCCCGGTGCCGAAGAGTAAAATCGATGTGGTGTGGCCCGATGCGGCGCAACGCTCGCGGGCGTTGGCTTCGCTGCTTGACGACGGCCTCGCGGAGCAAGATTCCCAGGGACTTTTCCACCTGCCCCATTAAGGCGGCGTTTTAGTAGCGCGAATCGTGTGGTTGGCGCGAGAAATCGATAAGCCGGCCCAGTGCCCAGTCTTTGTCAGTAAGCAGGCGCGCGAAGATGAGGCCGCAGCCGATGGAGAGCACAATCATCGAGGCCGTGGCGAGATTGGACAACGCTTGATCCATGTTGCCGGCATTCAAGTGATAGACAGAGCGAAACATCGCTGCGCCGGGAATCATGATGACTGCGGCGGGAACCGTGGTGGTGATACGTGGCAGATGCATGGTGCGCGCCACGCGCCCGCCCAGCAGACCGATGATCGTGCCGCCCACGAAAGCTGCGAAGTAGCTGGTCACTCCCAGCTCTAGGATGCCCAAGCGCACCATGTTGGCTACGGTGCCTACTATTGCGGCGGCAATCACCATGCGCCGCGAGGAATTAAACAGGAAGGCAAAGCCGGCGATGCCTAAGAAGCTAGCCAGGATGGCGGCTGCGTACCAGCTGGCATCGGGCACAGGTGGCGGCGCAATTGGGGTAAGTTCCGTGAACCAGCTGACCATGGCCACCGTGAAGGTAGCCGCGATGATGACGGTCAGTGCGTAGCTAAGCCGCGCCATGCCGGCGTCAAAGTCAAAGCGCGCCAAATCAATCAGCGCGGAAAACAGCGGGAAGCCGGGAATCAGGAAAAGTACTGCGGCTACATAGCCCGAGGAGAAGTCTGTGGGATTGGCTAAGCCAGCAATAGACAAAAGCTCGGTGCTCAGGAAGTAGACCAAGCTCGCCGTGGCGCCACCTGCCACAATGCAGCCGATCTGGTGCACGTGCTTATGATGCAGCGCCCACCTGACAAACTGCCCGCAAAAGGCAGCGAGCGCGACCAAGAAGACAACATAGGACTGGAAATAGTTAAGCACTGAGAAGGAAGCGCAGGCCACGCCCGCGGCAGTGGCCAAGGTAAAACCATTCCAGCGCTTGCGCACGTGAGACTCGATGTCATCGAGGAAAGCATCGAGTTCTTCCGCAGTAATGCCGGCGTAGAGGCGATTATGTGTGAGATCCTCAAGGGCCTCGATACGCGATGCGTCGACAGCTGGCGAATGCTGCTGCGCCACCACGGTGCGAAAAGCTCGCCCCTTATGGAAGGTGCACGTAATTTGGGTAACGCCTACGTTGGCGTCCAACCGGGAAAAGCCTAGAGCGCGGGCCGCGCGCTTCATTCCGCGCAGCGCACGATAGCCCGACGTGCCGGCGCCCATAAGCAGCATGCCAAGGCGCAGCACAACGTCGGCTTCAATGCCCATGCGGACATAGTCACTCGTAGGTTCTTCCATGGTTGCGACCTTGTAATTTAGCGCCAGCGTCCCCGGAAGTTCAGCCCGCCAGGCAGGTTGATCCACATGCCGCCGCGGGAGTTGAAGGTCACCGGCCCCACCTTGGTGGACATGGATGCCCCAGAGCCGGAGATGTTGATCCAGCTATTCTTGCCGGTTTTCTTACGAGATCGGTATTGAATGCCCATGGCTATACAGTTTAGCGCGGTGGTCTCAGCGCGCTATCGCATTGCGGCGCCTTAGCGCCCTACTCAATGTGCCTACATGCCAAATCGACGGGACAACGCCCGCAGATTCGGTCACGATTTGGCATCTAGGGCGGCAAAGCCGCAATCGCACGCCTCAGCCCGGAGAAAATCCCCCATGCCAGTAGACTGGAATCCGTGAATTTCCTGCGCCTTCTTACCCCTACTGTCACCAGCTTGCTCCTCTTTGCACCGAGCATGCCGGCTCAGGCTGCGCTGAGTTCTGGCTCCTCTATGGCGGGTTCCTCGCTCAGCAGCGCCCTCGTGGCGGATTTCTACGAAGATGAGCCCGAGGGCGTCGCCAATGCTGAGCCCGGCACCGTGCTGCGCCGCGAGAACATAGCGCACGGGGTCGAACGCATTCTTTATTCCTCCCGGCTTGAAGATGGCACTCCCACTTATGTTTCGGGCACCGTCATGGAGCCGACTGAGCAGTGGGAAGGCCCGGGTGAGGCTCCCACGGTGGTGATGGCTCCGGGCACCCGGGGAATGGCGGATAGTTGTGCGCCTTCGCGAAGCAAGGGCTTTTTAGGCCCGGTCTCGTTGTTGGGGTCTTCCATCAATGTCAACTATGAATCCCCGTTGTATTCCAAGTTCCTGGACCGCGGAATGCGCCTGGTCATCACGGATTACATTGGTTTGGGTACCCCGGGTGTGCACACCTATGCCAACCGGCTTGAGCAAGGGCACGCGCTTATCGACGCCGCACGGGCCGCCGCATCTGGGCCCGTCGCATTCTTTGGCTATTCCCAGGGTGGCGGTGCTGCAGCCGCTGCGGCTGAGCTCGTTCCGGAATATGCGCCGGAGCTAGACCTGCGTGCGACTTTTGCGGGCGCTCCTCCGGCAGACCTAGTGAAGGTGCTCGCCGGTTCCCCACGGCTTGGGCCGAACTTGGCCTATGCCATTGAAGGATTTAGCGCCCGTTCGCAGGATTTCTCCGCCGCGGTCGACGAGTACTTCAACGCCAAGGGCAAGCACTGGTTGGAAGAAAACTCCCGCTCCTGCATCGTGGATTCCTCGATGCGCTGGTCCATGACGGATCTGTCCGAGCTCACCGACACTGGAATTTCGATGAGCGAGTTCATCACCTCCGATGAGCGGGTGCGCTCCGTGCTGGAAGCACAACGCATCGGCAACCTGCGCCCGGCCGGCAAGGTTTTGGTGGGCAGCGCACCCAACGACGACATCGTGGACCACGCCCAAGCAATGCAGCTAGCCACCGACTGGCAAGAGCTCGGCGGTGAAGTAGAAACCCTCGAAGACCGCGGCGGTGCACTCTCCTCCCGCGTTGCCGGCGGCCACATCGCAGGTCTTATCGGACAATATGAACCAGCAATCGATTGGCTCGAAGAGACCCTAAGCACCGAAGCAGATTCTGCGGAGTAGAGCAGAAACTTAGCGAACCTAGAAGAAGGAAAACGAAAGGGGCGCCTGCGTACTCATGTTGTACGCAGGCGCCCCTTTTGCTTTTCAGCTAGCGGCGAGCCTTAGAGTGGCTGGCCAGCACCAGCTGCTGGTGGGTTGCCCTCGCCGTCGTCATCATTGGACTCTGGCAAGACGTCGCTGGAGAGGATATCCGGGGTGTCGGTGGAATCTGCAGCGGTAGTCTCTTCCTCGTTCTCGCGCACCTCAGCGTCAGCGAGGTCATCCTCAAAGGTGCCCTCCGGTAGCGGGCGCGGACGCGGCGTGAAGGTGAAGGTGGCCTTGGAGTTGTCCTTGGACTCACCATCCCAGTTCTCCACGTCAACGGTGATGATTTCACCGGCGCCGATTTCGCCGAAGAGAATCTTCTCAGAGAGCTGATCCTCAATCTCGCGCTGGATGGTGCGACGCAGCGGGCGCGCACCGAGGACTGGGTCAAAGCCGCGCTTTGCCAGCAAGTCCTTTGCCTTCTGAGTCAGCTCGATGCCCATGTCGCGCTCAGCCAGCTGCTTCTCCACGCGGCCGATGAGAAGCTCAACCATCTCGACGATCTGCTCCTGAGTGAGCTGGTGGAAGACCACGATCTCGTCGATGCGGTTCAGGAACTCTGGGCGGAAGTGCTTCTTCAGCTCATCGTTGACCTTGTTCTTCATGCGCTCGTACTGCGCATCAGAATCGTTCTCAGAGGAGCCGGTGAAGCCCAAGCCCACGGCCTTGGAAATGTCCTGGGTGCCCAGGTTCGAGGTGAAGATCAGAACGGTGTTCTTGAAGTCCACGATGCGACCCTGCCCGTCGGTCAGGCGGCCGTCCTCGAGGACCTGCAGCAAGGTGTTGTAAATCTCCTTGTGGGCCTTCTCGATCTCGTCGAAGAGAACCACGGAGAATGGCTTGCGGCGAACCTTCTCGGTGAGCTGGCCGCCCTCTTCGTAGCCGACGTATCCCGGAGGAGCACCGAAGAGTCGGGACGCGGTGAAGCGGTCGTGGAACTCGCCCATGTCGATCTGGATGAGGTCATCATCAGAGCCGAACAGGAAGTTAGCCAGGGACTTGGAAAGCTCCGTCTTACCAACGCCGGACGGGCCGGCGAAGATGAAGGAGCCGGAAGGACGGCGTGGGTCCTTGAGGCCTGCACGGGTACGGCGGATAGCACGGGAGACGGCCTTGACGGCATCGTCCTGGCCAATAATGCGCTTGTGCAGCTCCTCTTCCATGTGCAGCAGACGGGAGGATTCCTTCTCCGTCAGCTTGAGCACAGGGATGCCGGTCCAGTGCGCCAGAACCTCTGCGATTTGGTCCTCGCCTACCTCGGCGATCTCCTCAAGGTCGCCAGAGCGCCACTGCTTTTCCTTCTCCGCGCGCTCTTCACCGAGCTTGCGCTCTTGGTCACGCAGGCCAGCTGCCTTCTCGAAGTCTTGAGCATCGATGGCGGTTTCCTTTTCCTTGCGCACCTGGGCGATGCGCTCATCGACCTCACGCAGGCCTTCCGGCGCGGTCATGCGCTTGATGCGCATGCGGGCGCCGGCCTCGTCGAGGAGGTCGACTGCCTTGTCCGGCAGGAAGCGGTCATTAATGTAGCGGTCAGACAACGATGCCGCAGCCTTCAGTGCTTCATCGGTGTAGGAGACGCGGTGGTGTGCCTCGTACTTATCGCGCAGGCCCTTGAGAATCAGGATGGTGTCATCCAAGGATGGCTCGTCCACCTTGACCGGCTGGAAGCGACGCTCCAGTGCGGCATCCTTCTCGATGTGTTTGCGGTACTCATCGAGCGTGGTTGCACCAATGGTCTGCAGCTCGCCACGGGCTAGCTTTGGCTTCAGCAGCGAAGCAGCATCGATAGCACCCTCTGCGGCACCTGCACCAACGAGGGTGTGGATCTCATCGATGAACAGGATGATGTCACCGCGCTGGTTAATCTCCTTCAGGACCTTCTTCAGGCGTTCCTCAAAGTCACCGCGGTAACGGGAACCTGCAACGAGGGAACCCAAGTCCAGCGAGTAAAGCTGCTTATCCTTCAGGGTCTCTGGGACCTTGCCGTTGACGATGTCGAGAGCCAGGCCCTCAACGACGGCGGTCTTACCAACGCCCGGCTCACCGATGAGGACCGGGTTGTTCTTGGTACGGCGGGAAAGCACCTGCATGATGCGCTCAACCTCGGACTCGCGGCCGACAACTGGGTCAAGCTTGCCGTCCTTGGCTGCCTGGGTGAGGTTACGGCCGAACTGGTCCAGCACCAGGGAGTTGGAACGCTCGCCGGAACCCGACGGCGCGGTGCGGCCGCCAGAACCAACGCCGGCGCCAGCGCCGACGGGACCGCCCTGGGACTGGCCGTCATTTTCACCATTGCCACCCTCGTAACCAGAAAGCAGCTGGATAACCTGCTGACGCACGCGTGGAAGGTCAGCACCGAGCTTGATCAGCACCTGCGCAGCAACGCCTTCACCCTCACGGATGAGGCCGAGCAGGAGGAACTCGGTGCCGATGTACTTGTGGCCCATCTGCAGGCCCTCGCGCAGGGAAAGCTCCAAGACCTTCTTAGCGCGTGGAGTAAACGGAATGTGGCCGGTGTGCGGCTGGGAGCCGTGGCCAATGATTTCCTCAACCTCGCGGCGCACGTCCTCGAGCGAGATGCCCATGGACTCGAGGGCCTTTGCGGCAACGCCTTCACCCTCGTGGATGAGGCCGAGCAGGATGTGCTCGGTGCCGATGTAGTTGTGGTTGAGCATGCGTGCTTCCTCCTGCGCCAAAACGATGACGCGGCGAGCACGGTCAGTAAACCTCTCGAACATTGCCTTATACCTCTATGCTTTCGCTAATAATGTGTCATCCACTCTAACGCGCTGACTGGACATGCAATTCGCCGTTTTTTAAACCCACCCATCTATATACCCATTTCCCCTGCTCACACCACTGTACGCCGGTAGCGAACAGGAAGTTTATGCCACTTGTATGCCCCTTTTCGCTTAGCGATGTCCGTTTGGCCGTTACTCTTAATTAAGAAACGCACCCTATACCGCTTGCCTTTAAAGGATGAATCCCTGTGAAAAAGCTCCCTGAGTTCTTCTCTACTCAGCATCAACTTCGTCAGCTTTCCGTAATGGACGAATCCCCGGTCTCCACGCTTTTCGGTGTCGTGGACTCCTCTAATAAGCCAATGACGGTCGAGCTTTTTGAGCCCAACCACCGCGGTGCGGTTAAGCAAGCCTCCGCGCTTTCCGACGTCCACCATCGCTCCATCGCCCCGCTCGTCGGCACCGGAACCACAGAAAAGGGCCAGGACTTTCTGGTGCGCGCCGCACTTTCCGGCGAGCCGCTTTCTACCTTCACCGGCTCTGGCCTAGGCGCGCAGCATCTCACCAAGACCGAGGCGCTTTCAGTTTTTACTCCTTTGGCCGAGGCAGTGGATTACCTGTTGCAGAACAACCAGGCGGGCTTTGCCATGCATGCGCTGCATCCGCGCCGCATCATGGTTACGGGTTCGCGCAGCAATGCGGTGCTGTGTGCGGCAGGCCCGGGCGTGGGCAACGTCACCGCTGAGCAGGTCACGCAGCGCTTTGCGGAGCTCATTAAATCTGCGCATCCGGAGTTCAAACCAGATTCCCAGTTCAACTCGGCTGGCTCGGTTATCGACGCCCTGCGTCACGCCTCTACTTCCACGGGTACCGCTGCAGCGGGCGTCGCTGCAGCGGGAGCAGCTGGTGCCGCAGGCGCAGGTTTTGCTTCCCAGTTCGCCAGCCCGCAAGCTGCGGCAACCCGCGAGCAAACCCACCCGCAGACGCAGCCTCAGCCAGCGCAGCAGGCCCCGCAGCAGCAGATGCCACCGCAGTACATGCCTCAACAGCAGCCGATGATGCAGCAAGGCCAGTACCAGCAGGGGTTCCAGCAAGGCTACCCACAAGGCCAGCCGCAGGGGCAGATGCAGGGCCAACCACACGGCGCGGAATTTGCTACACCGGTCGCAGAAAAGAAGTCCGGCTCTGGCAAGAAGACCGGCCTCATCGCGCTGTGCGCCGCACTGGCAGTGGTCGTTCTCGCCGCCGCCGGCATCTTCTTCTTCAAGCAGTACCCGGGCTGGAACGATGATGAAAGCAACCTCGCAGAGGCCTACCCTGGCCTGCTGGGCTCGCGCAGCGGCACCTCCGGCTATGGCGATACCAAGTGCCACCACCGCGAGCCGGAGGAAGGCCAGCTGGCGAAGATCACCTGTGAGGGCGACGATTTAAGCTATTCTGTCGCCTCCTACGAATCCGTGGAAGCCCGCGACGCCATCCTGCCTTCGGATCCCACCGAGCTTTCCAATGGTCAGTGCACCGTCCAGAGCTTCGAAGCCCCGAACGCCGAGGAGCCGACCTATTACATGGCAGTGCCTGGCACCCAGTCCGCCTTCATTATCTGGGGCGCAGACGCGGAGAACGCGCGCCTAAAGATGCAATTGTGCGCCTAAAGGAGCAGCGACCATGGATAATTCGCAGGAAAACAAGACCATCTACATCGCGATTGCCGTCGCAGTCCTAGCACTTATTGCACTGGTAGGCGGCAGTGTTCTGGCCATGCGAATGCTGGGCGGCGCCAAAGAAAATGCGCAATCCCAGCTAGCCCCACTTGCCGAAGCCCCTGCAACTGAGAGCACCGCGAAAGAGGATGAGAATTCAGAAAGCAGCCAACGCGCTGAGAGCGAAAAATCTGAAGAAGCTGCAACCATAACCGAGACCGTCGAACAGACGGTCACGCAGGAATACACCGCTCCTGCAACTAAAAACTCCAGCTCGGACTTGCCCGCTGGATTTAATCCTTCCGCCGTTGCTTGCGACGGCCACGGCGTGCTCATCGTCGATTCCGTCGTGGCCGGAAGCCCGGAAGAGGCCCTTCCACAGCTTGAGCGCTCAGTCGCTGCCTACCCCGGCGCGGAATACTACAACCCAGGTATCTGCCCATCTGTGCGCGGCGAGGTAGCAGAGGGCAAGGTCTACCCGGTGGCCATCGATTATGGCTTCGATACCGATGCTCTGTGCTCCGCAGCTTCCCGCCTGGGCGGCAACCCACGCATCATGTCCAACCGCGCAGAGTTCCTCTCCCCCTGCTAGCTAAAGGCTAATCCTGCGGAACCGGACGCAGCATCGGCGCGAGCACGAGTGCCACAAGCGATGCGACGGCCGCGAACAAGAATGCCCAATGCGTGCCCTGTGCGGTGGCGGCGGATTCGTCCATGCCCGCCTCCATGCCAGCAACAGTGCCGCGGGTCAAGAAAACCACTAGGAAGGCCGTGCCCATCGCACCGGCGAGCTGCTGCAGAGTGTTCATGATTGCCGAGCCATGCGAGTAGAGCTCATTCGGCAGCGAGGACAAAGCCGTAGTCATAAGCGGAGTCATCATAAGGCCAATACCCACCGCAAAGGTCACGTGCATGACCACCACGAGCCACACCGGAGAGCCCTCCCCCAGCGTTGCCATCGCGCCAAGCCCCAACACCAGCAGGATGGCGCCGGGAATCATCAACGGGCGCGGGCCATGAGAGTCATAGATGCGCCCCACAAACGGCGAGACAAGGCCCTGCAACAGGCCGCCCGGCATCACCACCAGGCCAGTAACCAAGGCGGAAACGCCGAGGGAGGTTTGCAGGTAAATCGGCAAGACCGTCACCGAGCCCAGCATCAGCCCAAAGGAAACCAGCATGATGACCACGGCAATCGTGTAATTGCGCACGCGGAAGGGGCGCAAGTCCATCAGCGCGTGGTTCTCCTTGCCCAACGCTAGCTGTCGCTTAGCAAAGACAACCAAAGCCACCGCGCCCACCACGGTGGCGATAATTTCCACCAGGCCGTCGCCTTCCAGCATCTTTTCGATGGATGAAAGCCCGTAGACCAGCCCGCCGAAGGCGAATACCGAAAGCACCACCGACAATGGGTCCAGCGGGGTATCGCGGCTTTCCCCGACGTCGACAAGCTTGGCCATGCCCGCTACCACCAGCAACGCCATCAGCGGGGCCATCGCCCAGAAGATGAAGTGCCAGCTCAAAGCATTAACAATCGCGCCGCCCACCGTGGGGCCTAGGGCGGGAGCCACCGAAATGACAATCGAGATGATGCCCATCACCGATCCACGGCGCTGCGGCGGAACCAGGGTCATAGCCACCGTCATCAACGTCGGAATCATTAGCGCCGTGCCCGCCGCCTGCACCACGCGTCCGCCAAGCACGACCAAGAAAGCCGGCGCCAGCGCCGCAATCACGGTGCCGGCGAGGAAGAGTCCGGTCGAAGCAAAGAAGATCTGCCTGGTGCTAAAGCGCTCCAGCAGGTACCCCGTGGTGGGAATGACCACACCCATGGTCAGCATGAAACCCGTGGTCAGCCACTGCGCCGCCGTCGCCGGGATGGAAAAGTCTGCCATGACGGCAGGCAATGCCACCGACAACGAGGTCTCGTTCAAGATCATAATCATGGCGCCCAAGACCAGAATCGTGAGGTTAATAACTACGTCGCGGGACAAGGAATCGGGAGCAGAAGAATTTTGGGACACGAAGACAGAGATTAGGGCAGTCCCGCGCGCATCTTGCAGCAAGACCAGGCGTTTGTGAGAAAAGACACTTCAAAGGCGATCTGGGGAGTTCTCCCGAGTGCGGCAATGTAGTTGGAAAAGTGAACGGTGTTCTAAAATTATTAAGTTCCCATGTAAACCCTGGAAGGAGACCACGGATGTTGAAGAAGGGGCAGCTGCTCATCGACAACCTCGTGGGCCAGCAGGTGATTCTTTCACCTGGACAACAACTAATAGCCGGCCGCACCGCAGACCTTCCCATCGGTGAAGATGATTTAGCCGTACACCGCCATTTTCTCCACTTCTTCGAATCGGACGGAGTGTGGTTGGTCAAAACATCGGCAATTTCTTGACCGTCACGATGTCTTCGACCAGCAACCGCGCTTATTCTCCTATCCGCGTTGTTCCCCAATCCACCGCCATCATTCCGCTTGGCGCCTCGCTTTTGCGTTTTCCACCAAGATGATGCGCTATGAATTAGAGCTCGTGCAGGGCACCCCTGTCACAGAACCCGAGGTAGATAGCCTGCCAAACGCAGAATTTACCCGGAATACTTTCGAGCCCAATTACGAGCAGCGCCGCGTGCTCGAAGCTCTCGCGCGCCCGCTTCTCAAGGATCCCAGCGCCGTGCCGCGCGTGGTGATTCCTTCTACCAAGGAACTGGCCGAGGAATCGACGAGCGCTACACCGACATCCGCCTCATCGCTGAGGGCGGCATGGGGCGCGTGTACTACGCGCGCCAAAAGGACCCGGAACGCGACGTAGCCATCAAGGTCATCAAGGCCACCCCCAACCCCGATGCACGCGAGCGTTTCCGCGCGGAGATGCGGCGCATGAGCCACCTCAGCCACTCCGCCATCGTTCCGGTTTACACCGGCGGCACGACGGAAGGTTTGCCCTATTTTGTCATGCGCTACGTGGAGGGCGGCACGCTTGACGACGTCCTGAAGGCCCGCAAGGCCGCAGGGCTCCACTTCGACTTGGCCGAGGTTGCTATCTATCTCGAACCTATCGCGCAGGCATTGGACTACCTGGCCAGCCTTCCCACGCCGGTTGTCCACCGCGATGTGAAACCCGCAAATATCCTGGTCCCCGATGATCCGCGCCCCTCGGCGACGGTCCTGACAGACTTCGGTATTGCGCTCTACGAAGAGGATAATCGCATCACCTCCGAGGGCATGCGCGTGGGCACGGATGCCTATTTGGCACCGGAGCTCTATCCGACGTCGCTAAGCAACAAGGCTCCAGTGGCTACCGCGGCAAGCGACCGCTACGCGCTGGCGCTCATCGCGCTGGAAATGCTGACGCTGGAGAATCTGCGCGCGCACTACAACCGGCAACAATGGGCGCATTCGCGCTTGATTCCGAAAATCACCGGAGCAGACGTAGGACCGCGCAACCAGGGCTTTGCCGAGCACATCAACACGGTGCTGCACAAGGCGCTCGCGGAAAATCCGGCACGCCGCTATGTCAGCGCACGGGAGTTCATCGAGGAGCTGACCACACCCACCGCTACCCCGCGGCGCGAGCGTACCGCGCGCAAATGGCTTTCAGCCGCGATGATTCTCGGCCTCTGCGGCATCGGCGTGGCCGGTGCATGGAATTACCTAGCCAAAGACGACTGGAGCGGAACGCAAAAGGAAATCGCAGCAGAATATCCCCAAATTGTGGGCGAGAAGGAAGGCGGCACCGGCTGGGAAGGCCTGAAATGCAACCCGCAGGAGGTGGCAGCGGAGGCGCCGATGGAGGCGTCGATAAGCTGCTCCAGCCCGCGCCAGCAGATAAGCGTGCTGGAATTTGCCTCCTCCGACGCGCGCAGCGATTTCAAAAAAGCCTCCCCTGGGCGGGGTAGTGCGCGCAAGGAAGGCGATCGCTGCAGCTTAGAGGTCGTGGCTTATGCAGACGACCTCACCGGATTCTACCCCGACGGAAAACACTCGAATTTTGTGATTTTCTATCGGGGCGAGCTGGAATCCGCAGCCGAGATTCCAGCCTGCTAAAGCCGTCTACTTTTCCGGTTTCACGATTGGGAAGAGAACCGTCTCGCGGATGCCCAGGCCGGTAAGTGCCATGAGCAGGCGGTCCATGCCCATGCCGGTACCGGCTGTTGGAGGCATACCCTGCTCCATGGCGGCCAGGAAGTCCTCGTCGAGAACCATGGCTTCATCGTCGCCGCCGGCGGCCAGGCGGGCCTGATCCTCGAAACGCTCGCGCTGGATAACCGGGTCCACCAGCTCGGAATAGCCGGTGGCCAACTCGAAGCCGCGGACGTAGAGATCCCACTTCTCGGTAACGCCCGGGATGGAGCGGTGCTGACGAGTCAGCGGGGAGGTCTCAACCGGGAAGTTCTTGACAAAGATTGGGCCCTCGAGCTGGTCCTCGCACAGGACTTCCCAAATCTCCTCGACCAGCTTGCCGTGGCCCCAACCGCCGTTCTTTGGAACGTCCAGGCCGATGACCTTGGCAATCTCCTTGAGCTCTTCCACGGTGGAGTCGATGGTGACCTCCGGCTGGCCCGGGAACTTGCGGGCAAGCGCCTCGTTCAGGGATGGGTACATCTCGATTTCCGGCCATTCCTCGCCGCCGAAGTCATACTCGGTGCCATCAGCCAGGGTGACCTTGTGGGAGCCGAAGACGGCCTCGGCCACAGCCTGGATGGACTCGCGAGTGGTGCGAGCACAATCGTTGTAATCGCCCCAGGCCGCGTAGGTCTCGAGCATGGCGAATTCCGGAGAGTGGGAGCGGTCGACGCCCTCGTTACGGAAGTTGCGATTGATCTCGAAGACGCGGTCGATGCCGCCAACGACGGCGCGCTTCAAGTACAACTCCGGCGCAATGCGCAGGTAAAGGTCGATGTCGAGAGCGTTGGAGTGGGTCACGAACGGGCGAGCTGCCGCGCCACCGTGCAAGGTCTGCAGCATCGGGGTCTCGATCTCGACGAAGCCCTGATCCTCCATGTAGTTACGCAGCGCGCGCATGACCTTCACGCGGGTCATCGCGTTCTTGCGAGCCTCCTCGCGCACGATGAGATCGTTGTAGCGCTGGCGCACGCGGGTCTCTTCATTCATGTCCGCGAAGGAAACGGGCAGCGGGCGCAGGGACTTCGCCGCCATGGTCCACTTGGTGGCCATGATGGAAAGCTCGCCGCGGCGCGAAGCGATGACGCGGCCGCGCACGGAGACGAAGTCCCCCAAGTCAACGTCGGACTTCCAGGCAGCCAGCTGCTCTTCGCCGACCTCGGCCAAAGAAAGCATGGCCTGTACCTGGGTGCCGTCACCGTCCTGCAGGGTGGCAAAGCAAAGTTTGCCGGTGTTGCGCATGAAGATAAGGCGGCCGGCGATGGCGTGCTCGACCTCGGTCTCGTCGCCTGCGTGCAGGTAGGTTACGTCGGCTTCCTGGCCCGGCTCTTGATCTTCTGCCAGGACCTGGAACTTGTGGCGAAGGTCCTTCATGGCGATGGTGCGGTCAACGGTGACCGGGTATGCCTCGGTGCCTTCAGCCAGCAGGCGCTCGCGCTTTTCGCGGCGGATGCGCAGCTGCTCAGGGACGTCGTTTACTTCGGGGGTATTCTTCTGCTCGCTCACGATTGTCTAGGGTAGTCGATCCCCTTAAGACAGTGCGATCTCGTACCCGTTTAACGAGTGTTCATTCAAATGACATTTCGATTACACAGGCTGTAAATGCAGATGCGCTTATATAAGCTCCGGCAAACCTCATGACCTAAAACATGAAATCAGGAGCATCACATAATGGCACTCAAAGGCCTTAACCTCTTTACTTCCTCGCGTTCCTCGCTGACCTGCACCTACAAGTGCGGCAACGCCTGCTTGGGCGAATGCGATAACCCTTCCAACAACTCCTACTTCGGTGACCGTTTCACCACCCCGCTTTCTCGCCGTACCGCACTGCGCGCGGGCGGCCTCAGCGTGGTTGCAGTAGGCGGTTCGGCAGCCCTGGCCGCCTGCTCTGGCGACGGCGCGGGCCCGGGTGACTCCGAGGGCAACGCAGGCGCCGGCAAGACTACCGATGCCAAGGTCGAGCTCACCTCTGCAGAGGGCATGCAGTTCGATGCGGTCCAGCCAAACACCAAGGACGAGGTCGTTGTACCGAAGGGCTACGAGCAGTCAGTGCTCATCGCCTGGGGTGACCCGGTGATTGAGGGGGCACCGGAATTCGACGTCGATAAGCAAACTGCGGAAGCTGCGAAAAAGCAGTTCGGCTTCAACAATGACTTCGCGGGCCTCATCGAGCACCCGGACAACCCGGAGCGTCTGGTCTACATGTGCTCCCACGAGTACACCACTGAGCCGATGATGTTCCCGGATTATGACCCGGAGAACCCCACCGAAGAGCAGGTCAAGATCGGCTGGGCTGGCCACGGCCACACCATCCTGGAGGTCTCCAAGGTTGGCGATACCGGCGAGCTCAAGCGCGAGTTCGGCCCGCTAAACCGCCGCATTACTGCAACTACCCCGTTCCAGCTGGTTGGCCCTGCTAAGGGCAGCGACCTGGTCAAGACCAAGGCCGATCCAAAGGGTGAGACCGTAAGCGGCACGCTGAACAACTGCTCCGGCGGCGTGACCCCATGGAACACCATGCTGTCTGGCGAGGAGAACTTTGACCAGTACTTCGCTGCTGGCGATATCAAGGACGAGAAGGCAAAGAAGTCGCTGGAGCGCTTCGGTATTGAGGACAAGGAAACCGCCCGCAAGTGGGAGCGCTTCGACGACCGCTTCGACTGCTCCAAGGAGCCAAACGAGCCAAACCGCTTCGGCTGGATCGTTGAGATTAACCCGCTGGACCCAACCTCTACTCCGGTCAAGCACACCGCGCTGGGCCGCTTCAAGCACGAGGCAGGCAACATCCACATCGCTGATGACGGCACCGTGGTCTGCTACTCCGGCGATGACTCCCGCTTCGAATACATCTACAAGTTCATCTCCACCAAGAAGTACGAAGAGGGCAACATCGAGCACAACCTCTCCATCCTGGACCACGGCACCCTGTACGTCGCCGTGATGGAGGGCAACTCCCCTGAGGACGAAATCGACGGCTCGGGCGTTCTGCCTGAGGACGGCGCCTTCGACGGCAAGGGCAAGTGGGTCAAGCTGCTGACCTCTGACACGGAGAACAACAAGTTTGAATCTCACGTTGATGGCTTCAGCGCGGAAGAGGTTGCGATCTTTACCCGTGAGGCTGCTGACAAGGCGGGGGCTACCAAGATGGACCGCCCTGAGGACATCCAGGTTCACCCGGATTCCCACAAGGTCTACGTGGCGCTGACCAATAACTCCTACCGCGGCGCTACCGGCGAGAACGCCAAGAAGAACAAGGAAGATGCCAAGGAATGGGCTCCAGTCAAGGAGAACAAGAACGGCATGGTCATGGAAATTGATGATGACCACGCCGGCGAGTCCTTCACCTGGAACCTCTTCCTGGTCTGCGGCGACCCGAATGAAGCCAACACCTACTTCGGCGGTTTCGATAAGTCCAAGGTCTCCCCGATTTCCTGCCCGGACAACCTGGCCTTCGACAACCACGGCAACCTGTGGATTACCACCGACGGCAACGCACTGGACAGCAACGACGGCCTATATGCGGTCACCACCAGCGGCGATACCCGCGGCGAGCTGAAGTGCTTCCTCACGGTTCCGGCCGGCGCAGAGACCTGTGGCCCAATCGTTGACGACGACCGCGTCATGGTCAACGTCCAGCACCCGGGCGAGGCTGACGACGCCACCTTCGACGCCGCGACCTCCCACTGGCCTGACGGTGGCAAGACCACCCCGCGCCCGGCCGTGGTTGTGGTATGGAAAGACGGCAAGATCGGCGTGAACTAGCTCGCTCTCCTTTTCGCCGCTCACCTTTGGCCGCTGCCTAGTCATTTGGCCACCACCTCACCATTTGGCCGCTGCCTAACTAAATGGTGAGGAACAAATGGTGAGGTCACCCAACAATAATCACTCTGGTCAACACAGGCCTCAGTGGTTACGGGGTGACCTCACCATTTGTATTTGTGGCGCGCACTACCTCGCCGCTACTCCACCACTTTCCATTTACCCAGGCCTGGATACCAAGACCTCAAGGTCGCGGTCCGGGCGCGAAAAATGACAGCGCACCGCGAACAGGAGGTCTGGGTTTCCAGGGGTGCAGTTCCAGGCCTGAGTGCTTGCTCAGTGAGGGCGGGCGCGCTAGTTGCGGAGCTGGGCCTCCAACACGTCCTGAGCAAAGTCAAAGAGCGGGGTCGCAACTCCAGCGCGCTGGCCCATCCGGCGAATGGCGCCGACCTGGGCATCGAGCTCGTTGGGCAACCGGTCCTTGATATCACGCTGCATTGATGTCGTGGCCTGCGGATACTGTTCGCGAGCGAAACCCATCGTCTGCTCCACCACGTTATTCGGCAGCGCGACCTCCAACGCTCGAGCGACGGTCTCGACCTCGCGCATGAAGGCTTCCAACTGCCCCGGGATTTCGTCGATGAGGTAACCAATCGGCCGGTCAACCAATGCGCCCAAAGTGCCCGTGGTGGTTACGAACATGGCCTTGGCCCACACATCGACCAATGGTTCCGCATGATATTTGCCCCGCGCGCCGGCTTCGTTCAAGGCAGCGGCCAACTGCTGCCCCACCGGAATCGAGCCCGCCATCGGGCCGAATGCCAAGCTCAACGGACCGGGGTTGCGCTTAATCTTCGCCGGCCCTAGGCGGGTCGCGAAGACGCGAGCAGCACCAGCCAGCACATTTTCCTCACCGAAACGAGCTGCAGCCAAGTACGGAATCTCCACCGAATTATGAGTGGTCACCACGGGAATACCCGTGAGCGATTCCGGATCAGGGCCGAAAGTGTCATTCCCCGGCAGCGCTTTCGTGGCGATAATCGCCACGTCGAGTCCGCCCAATTGCTCAATTAGCTCGGCAAACGTTTCCGCCGCCGGTGGGGAGGGGATGAGGGTTTCGTTATCGGAGGCGTCGATAAGCGTGAGCCCCGAGTGCAGGGCTTCAAGGGTCTTGCCGCGGGCTACGTAGCCCACCTCATGGCCTGCCTGCGAAAGAGTGCCGCCAAAGTAACCGCCAATGGCGCCTGCGCCCAGAAATCCAATCTTCATGGATCCCAGACTAGCTATCTTGGTTCTCCAAATTGCGGAAACCGATACCCAATGGCAAGCCGACGCTATCGATCAGCCGCACCCCGCCGAGTGTGGCCGCGACAAAGAGGCGCGCGTCGCCCTCAGCCGGCGGCTCGCCCAAGTCACGGCCGCGCAGTTCCAAGTACTCCGGTTCCACACCTGCAGCAGCCAGCACCTCGCGCGTTACCTCAAGTACCTTCTCAGCACCAGATTCGGCCGCATAGGCACCCGCGGTCAGCGCCGCCGACAACGCACTAGCTTGCTCGCGAGCCTCCGGCGCCACGTCCGCATTGCGCAGGCTCATCACCACGCCATCAGCCATGCGTACCGCCGGCACGCCCTGGACACGCACGCCCAAGTGCAGGTCGGTGCACGCCTGCTGGGTCGCGACGAGCAGCTCGTAATCCTTCTCGCCCATGACGACGTCGCTTGGCGCAAGCGCACCAATCAGACCAATAATGCGCGTTAGCTCAACGCTAATGTCCTCCATGCCATGCCACTGCGGCACGATCCGCGTGCGTTCGGGGGCTTGGGGCGCATGCCAGACGACGTCGACTTCGCCAAGCAGCTGCGCATCCTGCAGGTCGGTGAGCGCCACGACGACCACCGCGCCGCGAATCCGGCGGGCGGCCTGCACCAGCGCCAGATGCCCCGCGTGCACGCCGCGACCCAGGGGAACCAGAACCACGCGGCGGCCGGTCTTGCGGTAGGCGCTGCCCACCATGCGAATGCGTTCGATGTCCTCGACGATGTTCATCGGTTCTCCTCCTGTAGCGCCCACATTTCTAGTTCTTCGCGGCGAAAGACCTCGCCGAATCGACGGGCCGCTTCGACGAAGGCGCGGCGCATTCCGGGCTCGGTGATGCCTCGATACGCCGCGATGATTTCGGCGCTTTCGGCCGCTTCGAGGGCCTCGGCGCTTTTGACCAGAGTCTCGCTGAATACATCCTCGTTCGCGCGCACGGCCAGCTCGGTCATCATCTGGGCATAGTACACGCGGGCGGCAAACGCGGGCCTTTCGCTATCGCTTAGCGACGCCCCGCTGGCTTGGAACTCCCCCAACACCAGCTCGGCGATGGTTTGGCCAAGCTCGTCGATAGTCGTGGTGGCCCAGCGGCGCGCATGACACGGCGCGATGGCGGCGACGACGCAGCCGCGAGTCTCTAGGGGATCGAGCACCTGCACTCCGCGGGAAAGGCAAGTGTGAAAGACGATGAGGCCGTCGTGCACGTAGGTTTCGAGCATGTCGACGGCCTGCTCCAAGCGGGCATCGCCAAGCGCGATGATGAGTGCTTGATAGTCCTGTAGCTCGGTTAGTTCTGTGAGCGACTCCACGGTGTGGCCGACCATGCGCATCTCCTCAGCGAGAAGCTGGCCGGCTTGCGAGTTTCCGAAGAGCGCGACGCGCATCCGCGGTGCGCGCATTTACTTCTTCTTTTTCATTGCGGCCATGAGCTCGGCCACTGAGACAGAACCCTCGCGTGGCTCGTCGCTACGGCGACGGCCGCGGGATCCTTCCTGCTCCGGCGCGCGGTGCTTATGGCTAGCGTGCTGCGCCGCCCTTGCCTGCTGCGGCTGCGGCTGTGCCTGCTGGCCCTGCTGGCCCTGCTGTGCGCCAGCAGACTGCGCGGCGTTGGCAGCGTGGTGGCCGCTAGCCTGCGCGGACTTGGTCTCTGCCGGCTTGGAGTGGGAGGACTGCTGGCCATCCCAGCGCACGGTCTGGAAGGAAGCGGTGTCGAAAGTCGACTGCGGGGACTTCTGCGGCTGGCCGCCTGGGAAGTGCTGGCTCGGCTTTGCGGAGGCCGGCTTCGCCTGCGGCTGCTGCTGGGCAGTCGCCTGCTGGTTCTGCGGCTGTTGTGCCTGCTGTGCCTGCCCCTGTGCTGGGAAGGTCGGACGTCCAAAGGACTGGCGGGCGCGCTCCTGGGCCTGGCGCTGCGCCTGCTGGGACTGCTGGGCCTGCGCCTGCTGGGACTGCTGAGTCTGCTGGCCGCGCTGCTGGACCTTTTGGGAGATGATGTCATCCAGCGGGTTGTGCTGCGGGGCGCGGGCGCTGGGCTGGGAGCCGAGGCGGCCGGCGACGGCGTCGGCAGTTGGCGCGCCCTTGGAAGCCTGGGTGAAGTTGACCTCTGTCTCGCGGGTCTTTTCCTCAAGCTCCATGATGCGGCGTGCCTCAGCGTGCAGCGCGGCTGGCTCATAGGTGAACTCGCGGCCAGACAGCTCCTCAATCTGGGCGCGGATGGAAGCCAGCTCCCGGCGAATTTCCTCCATAATGTCGGAATCACCCTGGGTTGGCTCGACCTTGCGGGCGCGCTCAGATTCCAGCAGCGCAGCCGATTCCGCGGCCTCACGGCGGTAGCGCACCACCATGAAAAAGCCCAGGACAGCCGCCCACAATGCGGCGATGAGCGCCAGCTTCAAAGCACTAGCAGAGCCCGAAATGAGCATGACCAAGCTGGCGATGACGGCCAAAATCACCAGTGCAATAAGGCCAATCGAGCCGGCGTCTGCTTTCTTGGGGGCGGATTGCTGTGGTTCAGGGGTCGGAGCAGTCATGGAAACCAATTTACAGTCCGATCCTTTAATTAGCCCACTAAGTCTGACCCAGCGCGTCGGGCGGCACCTCACAGTGGCGTTCCAAGACCACGCCAGCCACTGCCATGGCGATGCCGCCGAGGGCGGAAGTCAGCACGCCCGTAAGGTCACTAGCGGCGGCCACCAGCTCATTCGCATGAGGAAGCACATAGACCAACATGCCCAAGTAGCCGCCGCCGACGATGGCGCCGGTCCACGCCGAGGCTTTGCCCACGAGCAGAAACTGCGCGATGGTCATGGGATTGAGCTGCGAGTTATCTAGACCAATACCGTGTTCTTTGCTCTTGGCTTGGCGCACCTTCCACGTCAAAAAGACACACACGGCCGTCACGGCCCACAGGGAAATGGAAACAGTCGCCGGGATGGCCAGCATGGAGCCGTAAAAGCGGGAGGTCAAAATCGCAGCCGCAGCGGCAACGAAGAGCCCTACTCCGACAAGCCAGCCTATCGACGTCCGCTTCATGCCAGCTTCACCTGCTCTACTTCGGCCAGGTCGAGCGCAGCGATGAGGTCTGCAACCGGGGTATCGCCAAGCCGCGCATCTGGGTCCGCAGCCAGCCATGGCACCAGCACGAAGGCGCGCTCGTGGGCATAAGGATGCGGAAGCGTCAGTTCCGGATCGCTAGAGGTCACGCCTTCTACCTGCACGATGTCCACGTCCAGGGTGCGCGGGCCCCAGTGGCGCACGCGGACGCGCTCGGCGGCCTGCTCAAGGGCCTGGCCGCGGCGCAGCAACTCCACTGGGCTCTCCTCTACGTCCACAATGAGCACCGCGTTAAGGAACTCGTCCTGGTCCGTAACACCCCACGGCGGGGTGGAATAAATGGGCGAGGCCGCCACGGTTTCCGCGGCGAACTCGTCGAAGACCGTCTGCAGCAATGCGCGGCGGTCATCCATGTTGGAGCCAATCGAAAGTACCGCGCGCATCGTCACTTGCCTCCTCGCATGCTCTTTCGCGAGCGACGCGCCACGACGGCGACGTCGGCGAAGGTGCGCGGAATCGGCGCCTTCGGCTTATGAATGGTCACCTCGACCGCATGCAGCAGGTCATAACGCTGCATCACGGTATCGGCCACCTCGTTGGCCACGGTCTCGATGAGATCGCGCGACGGGCCCTCGACGATGTCCGCCGCGACGTCGGCAAGCTCGGCGTAGCTTACGGTGTTCGCAAGGTCATCTGTGGTTGGGAACTCAGTCCAGCAGGTGATGTCCACCAGGAAGGGCTGACCCTCGCGCTTTTCTTCCTCGAAGACACCGTGGTAACCAAAACACTCCAGGCCGGTCAGTTCGATGCGGTCTGCCATTAGCGGTTTCCTTCCTTAGACGCAGCGCCGTTGGTGTAGCTACGGGTGGCGTTTACGCCGCCAGAATAGGCCAAGCCAGCGTTCCACGCGGCGGCGACGTCGACGGCATCGCGGGAGACGCCGACCTCGTGCACGCGCACGCCCCACGCACCCATTTGCGCGGAGATCGCGGTGACAGCGGCGGTGGCGGGATCGGCGAGCACGGGCGAGGCTTCCACGCCGCGGTCCTCGCGGATGGCGGCGAGGAAGCGCTTGCGGGAAGCGCCCACGAGGATCGGAAACTCGCCCTCAAGGAAGCTCGGCAGTGCCTTCAACAACGCCCAGTTATCCTGCGGGGTCTTAGCAAAGCCCAGGCCCGGATCCAGGACGATGTTGTCAGCGCGCACGCCTGCTGCAAGGGCGGCGTCGCTCAGCTGCGCTAGGCGTTCGTGCACGTCGCGCACGACATCGCCGCCATGGTCCGCACTGCCGGCGGCGGAGCCGAACTGTACGGTACGCCAGTGCATCAGACACACGGGCAGCGCGCTATCGACCATCACGGCCAGCATGTCAGGGTCCGCAAGCCCGCCGGAGACATCGTTGATGAGGTCCACGCCCGCGCTTGCCGACGCCGCCGCCACCGACGCACGCATCGTATCCACGGAGGTTTTGATGCCCTCCTCGTGCAGCGCGCGGATGACCGGAACCACGCGGTTTTCCTCGTCCTTCGCGTCCACGCGGACTGCGCCGGGGCGGGTGGATTCGCCGCCAACATCGATGATGTCTGCACCCGCCGCGACCAATTCGCGGGCGTGCTCAATCGCGGCGTCGATGTTGAGCCACCGCCCGCCGTCAGAAAAAGAATCCTCGGTGACGTTCACGATTCCCATGACCAGCGTGCGGCCCGGGACGGTCAAGTCACTGACAGTCATTTCTAGCTCCTAATAAGGCTCATTACCTCAGCGCGGGAAGCGGCATTGGACTTGAAACCGCCGCGGACGGCCGAGGTCGTGGTGGTAGCGCCAGGCTTGCGGATGCCGCGCATGGCCATGCACAGGTGCTCGCATTCGATGACCACGATGACAGATTGCGCGTGGAGGACCTCCACCAGGGCATCGGCAATCTGGGAGGTCAGACGCTCCTGGACTTGCGGACGCTTGGCGTACATATCGGCCAGGCGGGCTAGCTTGGACAGGCCGGTGACCTGGCCGTCTGGGCCCGGGATGTAGCCGATGTGCGCCACGCCGTAGAAAGGCACCAGGTGGTGCTCGCAGGTGGAGTAAATCGGGATATCGCGCACCAAGACCAGTTCTTGGTGCTCCTCGGCGAAGGTCTTGTGCAGGACCTCGGTTGGGTCCGCGTGCAGGCCGGCGAAGACTTCCTTGTAAGCGCGCGCGACTCGGGCTGGCGTCTCCTGCAGGCCCTCGCGGTCGGGGTCCTCCCCTACTGCGATGAGCAACTCGCGGATCGCTGCCTCCGCGCGGGCCTGATCAAATTCGCCCCTGGCGGGGATGTTATTGCTCATCTGAATCCTTGTAGGGACTGGCCTGGCCCTGGTTGCCAGAGCGAGGCGCGTTGTACGGGTTATTGGCACGCTGGTTCTCGCCGAAGCTGGACCACTGGTCGCGGTCAGGCTGCGGCTTGGCGTGGCGGCTGCCGACGCGGGGAATTTCGGTGGTCGGGCGGTCGCTCGGGGCCTGGCCAGCGGGAGTTTCGGGAGCCGGAGCAGGCTGTGCCGGCTTTTCGGCTTGTTTTTCTTCTGGTGCGAAGAAAGTGTTTTTCTCGCTATCGACCTTGTCGCCCGCGTGCTGGCCAAAGTTGAAGCCAATCTCGCCGGTGGGCTGTGGGTCCTGGCCTGCTAGGCGACGCTCGCGTGCCGCACGGGAAGCCTCAACCAAAGTCATGCGCGGTGGCAGCTCCTCGCCGCGTTCCTTGGCCAACTCGGCCGGAGTCTTGACTGGCTCGCGGCCAGCCTGGCGCGGGAAGCGATCGTCCTCGTTCGGGAAGACGTCGAAAGCCGCGCGTGGCTCGATGCCCTCAAAGATGCCCTCCAGGTCGGGGCGACGGAGGGTCTCCTTGTCCAGCAGCATCTCCGCGAGCTTATCCAGGTAGTCGCGGTGCTCCGCCAAGATGTCGTAGGCCTGCTGATGCGCGCGATCCAACAAGTAGCGCATCTGCTCGTCGATGCGGGTAGCCACGTCTTCGGAGTACTCGATGGAACCGCCGCCCATGCCGTAGCCGAATGGGTCGCCCTGCTCCTTGCCGTATTTCACGGTGCCAAGGTCCGGGGAGAAGCCGTACTCGGTCAGCATGGAACGAGCGATCTTGGTGGCGTTTTCAATATCAGAGGAGGCGCCGGTTGTCGGCGCGCCGAACACGAGCTCCTCGGCAGCACGGCCGCCCATGGCAAAGACCAAGCGGGAGAAGAGCTCGTCGCGGGTGTACATGCCCTTGTCGTCTTCCTGCGAGGTCATCGCGTGGCCACCGGTGCGGCCACGGGCCAAGATGGTGACCTTGTAAACGCGCTCAATGTCCTTGAGCGCCCAAGCGGCCAAGGTGTGGCCGCCCTCGTGGTACGCGGTGACCTTCTTCTCGTGCTCGGAGATGATCTTGCCTTGGCGGCGCGGACCGCCGACGACGCGGTCGGTGGCCTCCTCGAGAGCGTCATAAGTAATCACATTGCCGCCAATGCGGGCGGTCAAAAGTGCAGCCTCGTTCAGGACGTTAGCCAGGTCCGCGCCGGACATACCGGCGGTGCGCTTGGCCAGCTGGGCGACGTCGACTTCCTTGGCCAGCGGCTTATCCTTCGCATGCACGCGCAGGATTTGCTCGCGACCGGCCAGGTCCGGGTTCGTGACCGGGATCTGGCGGTCAAAGCGGCCCGGGCGCAGCAGAGCCGGGTCCAGGATGTCTGGGCGGTTGGTGGCCGCGATGAGGATGACGCCCTCGCGGTCGCCGAAGCCGTCCATCTCCACCAGCAGCTGGTTCAGGGTCTGCTCGCGCTCGTCATGTCCGCCGCCGGTGCCGGAGCCACGCTGGCGGCCCACGGCGTCAATCTCGTCGACGAAGATGATGCACGGGCTGTTTTCCTTCGCCTGCTTAAACAGGTCGCGTACGCGGGAAGCACCCACGCCGACGAACATCTCCACGAAGTCCGAGCCGGAGATGGAGAAGAAAGGAACTCCCGCCTCGCCCGCAACGGCGCGGGCCAGCAGCGTCTTACCCGTGCCGGGAGGACCGTAGAGCAAAACGCCGCGCGGAATCTTCGCGCCGAGGGCATGGTAGCGCTCGGGATCATCCAAGAAATCCTTGATTTCCTGCAGCTCGTCCACTGCTTCATCGGCACCAGCCACGTCCTCGAACGTGTTGGTGGGCATGTCCTTGGTCAGCTCCTTGGCCTTGGAGCCGCCGATACCGAACATCCCGCCGCCGTTTTGCTGCATGCGGGACATGAACCAGAACAGGAACGCGAACAGGATGATCATCGGCAACAGGAAGCTGACCATCGAGCCCAGGAAAGATTCCTGGGTGACCTTGGTCTGGTACTTCTCCGCGCCGGAGTCCTTAACAGAGTTAAAGATCTGTTCGCCGGCGCGGGCCGGGTACTTGGCGATGATTTCTTCGACGCCCTCGCGCTCTTCCACCGTCACTGGCTTTTTGAGCTTGAGGCGCAGCTGCTGTTCGCGGTCGTCGATTTGCGCCTCAGCGACGTTTTTGTCCGTCAGCTGCTTGACCGCTACGGATGTCTCCACCTGGACGTAGTTGCGTGCATCGTTGGTAAAGAAGGTGAATGCATAAAGCGCTACGAGTACAAGCGCTGCGATTCCGCCGTAGCGAAGGAGTTTCTTGTTTTTCATTAGTACCTATTTGTACCTAGTAATCCCTATTTGTTGGTGTAGACGTCTGGATGCAAGGTGCCGACGTAAGGCAGGTCGCGGTAACGCTCCGCGTAGTCGAGACCGTAGCCGATGACGAACTCGTTCGGAATATCGAATCCAACATCGAACAGATCGATCTCGGCACGAATGACCTCCGGCTTACGCAGCAAGGTGACCACCTCGAGGGAGCGCGGGTTGCGGCCCTTGAGGTTGCGGATCAGCCAGGACAGGGTGAGGCCAGAGTCGATGATGTCCTCAACGATTAGAACGTCGCGGCCTTCGATGTCGCGGTCAAGGTCCTTCAAGATGCGGACCACGCCGGAAGAGGAGGTGGCGTTGCCGTAGGAAGAAACCGCCATGAACTCCATCTGGGAAGGAATAGACAGCTTGCGCGCGAAGTCCGTCATGAAGAAAACGGCTCCCTTGAGCACGCAAACGAGGATGAGTTCTTCCTCTGCGTCCTTATATTTAGCGGCTACGTTATCCGCCATTTCCTGGATTCGTGCTTGCAGCTCTTCCTCGCCAATGAGGACGGCTTCGACGTCTTTGCCGTAAGCATTTGCTGGGACGTTGAAATCTTTTTTGTCGTGCACGCTTGCGCTCCTTTAGTGACCGGGCAATAGTGCCAGTTTGCCACCAACCCTTCTTACTTCCAACCTCTGCCCCATGATTTTTTGCTCTTTCAGGCTCGGTGCCACGGCCACGCCTCCCTGTCCGTGCCAGTTGGTGCACAGCTTGCCGACGCCGCGCAGCACCTCACGGGTTACTTCCGCCCCCTGCTCATGCAGCCACGCAGCCAGGATACGCCGTCGCACCGGTTCGCTAAGAGCTGCCAACTCCGCAGCGTCGAGGCCTTCGCTTCCCGGTGCCGCGTTGCTTAACGCCGCCTTACTCAACGCCGCGTTACTTAACGCGGCGTCGTCAAGCGCGGCATCCCCCGCCGCCTGGGCGAGTGCGGGCACGGAGTCTCCTCCAATCAGCTGGGAAAGCTGCGGGATAATCTCGCGGCGCAGCGCCACGCGGCGGAAGGAGGTATCGCGGTTTTGCGGGTCATGCCAAACCGCAAGGCCCAGCTCTTCGCAGGCGGCAAGCGTCTGCGCGCGGCGGACCTGCAACAGGGGGCGCACCACGCGCACGCCCTCAATCTCGGCGGCAGGCAGCATGCCGGCGACCTTGCCGCGCAGCGCGCCAAGCAGCAGGGTCTCGGCCTGGTCGTCGGCGGTATGCGCCACGGCCACGGGCAGCCGCGTCGCTCCGGCGAAAGCCTGGTAGCGCGCTAGTCTCGCGGCGGCCTCCAGGGAGCCTCGATCTGCAACCTCCACCTTCAGTACTTCTGCCCGCGCGCCCAAGCTTTCTGCTTGGCCGGCGGCCTTCCCGGCTTGCTCCGCAGAACCCGGCTGCAGGCCATGATCGACGCACAGGGCTTGTACCTCGAAGCCCTCGGCCACCAAGGCCGCGGTCAGTGCCAGAGAATCAGCGCCGCCGGAGAGCCCCACGGCGATGCTTTCTTGTGGCTTTGCCTCCTGCGCCCACTCCACCACCGCGCGGCGGCAGGCCAGAAAGTTTGGCGAAACTCGCGGCCAGAAGGGCTTTGCCGCGTATTTAGAACTCATGCAGCACGCTGGCCAGCGCGTCTTGGGCCTTGCGGGCGGCCAAGATGTCACCGTCGTTGACCAAAAAGGCGAAGGCATAGACGTGGCCGGACTGGCCCTGTGCGGTACCAGCCAGCGCAGAGACGCCGGTCAGCGTGCCAGTCTTGGCGCGAACATAGCCGCGGGCAGGCGAATCGCCGTAGCGTTCGTACAAGGTTCCCTCGCCACCGGCCAGCGGAAGATAGCCCAGCAGGGGGCGCAGGGTGTCGTTCGTAGCGGCGATGTCCATGATGCGCGTCAGCACTGCCGCCGGGATGCGGTTCTCAGTGGACAGCCCGGAGTTGTCCTTAATATTCACGCCGTTTAAGTCGATGTCGTTTTCTTCGAGCACCTCGCGGGTGGCCTCGGTGGCGCCTTGGAAGCTGGCTTCCTTTCCACGGGCCGTGGCCAGCTCGCGGGCAATGGCCTCGGTCATGACGTTGTCGGAATGCTTCGCGGCTTCCTGCGCGCGTTCGGCCAGCGGCGCGGAGTGTACCTCACCGAGCACGACGCCGGCCTGCGGAGCATCGCCTTCCTCGACCTTGTCGGTGCCTAAGCGTTTTGCCAGTGCATGCGCAAGATCCGTGGCCGGGGTGTGGCTACGCGGGACGTCGCCAGTCGTGGCGCCGAGGCGGCCGCCGTAAAGCATCGCGGGCTGCATAGGCGCCACGAAGCCTTCGTCGACATTCTCGGGATCCCAACCCGGCGCCTGTTGCGGGCCTGCCCATGCGGAAGTATCCAGCACCACGCGCTTAGCGTTGCCCACCTGGGCGGCAAGGTCATCGAGTTGTGCGGAGGTCATCCAGACGTCGCCAGCCGCGCGCAGCACAACCGTGCCTTCCTGCTCGCCCTGCAGGACCTGCGTGGTGATCCGTTCGTCCTCGCCGAGCGCCAACGTGGCTGCGGCAAGGGTTAACACCTTGGTGGAAGATGCCGGCGTCAGCGGGCGCTGGGCGTCGCGCTCCCACACCACCTCATCGCTGGTGGTGTCGATGACCTGCGCGCCGAACGTCGCCAACGCGGGGTCCTTGGCCTGGGAATCAAGGCGGGCCTTCAGCGCTTCTAAATCCACATCGCCGGGCTGGGCAACCTGCAAAGGGGTCGCCGGCGTGGGCTGGGAATATGGGGACCCGTGGTCCAAATTGTTGTAGGCGCTCTGGATGTTTACCCCAAGTGCAGCCGTGCCTGCAATGGCAGCGGCCATCACCACGGCCGTGCCCGTCCACCACATATGCTTCGCTTTCATCGCCTTTCACCCTAGCGCGATAATGGGGCACGGTAGACTATTGGCAGCGATTGATGATGCCGAATATTCTCGGCCGCAATCCCCCAGTACCCACAATTTGTATGGAGGAATACGCAGTGAGCGTTGAAGTAACCATCGAGATCCCAAAGGGCTCCCGCAACAAGTACGAGGTTGACCACGAGACCGGCAAGGTTCACCTCGACCGCTACCTGTTCACCCCAATGGCATACCCGGCTGATTACGGTTTCATCGACCACACCCTGGGTGAGGACGGTGACCCGCTCGACGCTCTCGTTATCCTGCCGGAGCCAGTTTTCCCGGGCGTTGTTGTTGAGGCTCGCGTCCTCGGCGTCTTCAAGATGACCGACGAGGCCGGCGGCGACGACAAGCTGCTTTGCGTCATCGATGATCCTCGCTGGGAGCGCTACCAGGACATCAACGATGTTGAGGATTCCATCAAGGACGAGATCGAGCACTTCTTCGTCCACTACAAGGACTTGGAGCCGAACAAGGAAGTTACCGGCTCTGGCTGGGGCGACAAGGCTGAGGCGGAGAAGATCCTCGAAGAGGCTATCGCTCGCTTCAAGTAATTCACGTTTCTAGGGACGTTTCGATCAAATAGGGCTCAAAATCCGAGGGTTTGAGAGGCCTTAGTTGATCGAAACGTCCTTTTTCTTTGTCACCGCGACAACTCCTCGTTCGTGACGTACGATTCGATCAAATAGGGGGCCGAAAACAGCGGTTTCTGGGGGCTTATTTGTTAGAAACGTACTCGTCGGGGGCACATGGAAATTTTCGAGGGACGCGCGGGGACTCGCCGCGCTGCTAAGGGGCAGGCAATCAAGATTTGCCGCGGTCTGTATTTATCTGCGGTGCCAACGCCGCGCGAGCTCGCTGAAGTCGTCTCGCGGCGCTGGCCGGACTCAGCTTTAGACGGCTATTCCGCCGCTCAGCAGTATCTTGGCCAAGAACTGACTTTTCCGCTTCACTTCCTGCGTGCAGGAACGATGGCATCAAGCACGTATTTCCGCAGCCGGCGGGCACGGCCCAAGGCGCTGGGCAGTATGAACGGGGTAAACGTGTGCAGCCCGCTGCAATGCATTGAGGCCATGGCGCAGGAGGATGGCGTGGCCTTCATCGAGGCCTTCTTCGCTGGGCCACACGGGCGCTCGCGCATCGAGACCGAGCAGCTGGACTTTCGCCGCCTGCCCAAGCACACGCGTGAGGTGTTGGAGAAAGCCATCGTCGGGGCGGATAGCAAGCCGGAGCGCGACCTCACCCGGGGCCTTGAACCCCACGTCAAAGTCCGCAACAACGTGCGGGTTGGGCCCTACCGCTGGGACTTGGTGCTAGAGGAACACAAGGTTGCCATCGAGGTGGACGGCTATGCGTATCACAAAGGCGAGAACCGGCAGCGCTTCGAAATCGACCGCCAGAAGCTTAACGACGCCATCCAGCGCGGCTACCTGCCCCTCCACTTCACCGCCGCCACGATTGAGCACCACCTTGACGTCGCTGTGCACCAGGTCCTCGCGGTCATCAAACGGCGGGGCGAGTTCGTTCCTCCGCCGTGGAAGTGGCACCACTACTGGCGGTGGGAAGGCGAGCGTTGCGGCTAGGAAGCCGCAACGTGCTTAGGAGCCACAGCGGGAAGCGAGCCAAGAATCGAGCTCGGATTCCGGGGCATCGGGGGCGATGGGGTCCTCGGCGAATTCCTCGCCGGTGCGCGCCTTGTCCTTGGCCGTGGTGAGCATGAGCGAGCGGCCGTCCGGGTAATCCAGAACCACGTTCGCGGAGGCGTAGCCGGCGGTCGGCTCGCCGAAGGTGCGCACGTTGTCCAGCCCGCGGAAGGCCAGGAGGGTGGCTTCGGCGGAGGAGGCGGTTTCGTCGTCGGTAATCACGGCGACGGGAACCTCAAGTTTGCCGCCCGACGTGGTGGTGGGCGTGCCGCCGCCGGTGACGGAATTGCCGTCGATGACCACGTCAGATGTGCCCATGCGGCTGACGAAGGAGAGCGCGGTGCCATCCGGCAGCAGGGGGCTTAAGCCCGCGTACATCGGGCCCATATCGCCGCCGTCGTTGCCACGCAGATCCACCACGGCGGCACAGGCCTCCGGGTGGGCAGTCAGGCCTTGAGCCAAGGTATCGGCATAGGCCTGGCCATCATCGTGGCGGCCGATAGACGGGACGGTGGCGCGCAGGATGCCGTCCTCGAAGGAAACCGAGGGCTCGGCGTTGTCGATGGCCTTTTCCTTCTCGGTGTTAAAGACCTTGGAGTGCTTGCCGCCGGCGGCATCGATGGCGGCATCGAGGAGTTCGGCGTTCGTGGGGTCCTTTTTGAAAGCCTCGCGGGCGCGCTGGAATTCTTCGCTCTCGCCATAGATTCCGGTGATTGCTGCAGTATCCACCATCGCGGTGTTGATGCGCTTCTCGCTGGCGTTGAAGAGGAAGTAGGACTTACCCAACAACGCCCCGCCATAGGAAGGGCCGAAGAAATACACGGCCGCGAGCACGGCGATGAAGGCAACCAGAAAGAGTCCACCGAAGATTCTCAGTACCGTTTTCATTCTTTTCGCCGTCCCGTGCGCAACACGTAACCGCGGAGAGGCTCCACAATCACGATGGCAAGGAGCGTAACCAGCCAGCCCACTGCCAAGAAGCCGAAGGCCATAAGCAGGCGAGCGCTCACGTCGACGTCGCTTGAATCGACGCTGGAGAAGAACATCAGCGAGGCGATACCGCCACCGAAGAGGAAGCCGAAGAAACTCAAGCCCACCACCGGCCCCATGATCGTCAGGGCGCCGGACCGGAACTGGAAGCCACGCGGCACGCCCATGAGATCCAGGGAGCGGATGGGCTCCTTGTCCTCAAAAATGCCGGAGACCTGCCCCAGGATGATGGACATGGTGGTCAGCGTGAAGCCAAAGATGAGGGTCAACACGACACCGGTGGAGATGTCTTTGAACACCACGTTCGTTCCGGGGTCTTCCTTGAGCGACAGAGCCAGGGCATCGGAGCCCAAGGGCGCGGTAACGAGGAATCCCGCCAAGTAACCGAAGAAGCCGATGGCAGCACTCCGCCTCCACGCGGGGCGCGCATTGCCCGCCACGCGCTGGCAGGCCACGAAGTGCGCGGTGCCTGGGAAGAGGGACAAGATGTGCGCGCCGAGCTGCAGGATGAAGGGAGCGATGAGGTTGATGCTCACAGCATGCCGAACATGACCACGATGACCATGGCGGTCGGCGGGCCCGCCTTGCCGAAGAGGAAAACCCCACCGGCCGCCACGATGATGAGGAAGACGATGGCGCGCCACCAGCGGTAAGCCGCGGGCATCTGACGCTTGGCCACGCCCAGCGGGCTCACGCGCACGCGCTTCATGCCGACGAGTGCGGCGCCGATGGCCAGCAGGAAAAGCACACCCGCCACGGCGAGGTAGCCCCACCACGGGAGGAGAAGCTCGGACAGAGCGATGGGGCGCATCTGGAAATCCAGCTGGGTGAAGACCGGCGCGACGAGCAGGCTGATCAGCCCACCGAGCACGATGCCGATCACCGCCTGGAGGCCGGTCTCCACAATGGCCATGCGCTCCACCTGCCGGGAGCTCAGCCCCAACAGGCGCAGGGTGGCCAGGCGCTGCTCCCTGCCGGACGCACCGAGGACGGCTGCTTGGGCTGTGAGGTTAAACAGCGCCGGAAGAATGAACGCGCAGGCAAAAAGGGCTAGGGCGAACCAGATATAAAAACAGGCCGTAATATCGTTGCCGAAGGCTTCCTTGAGTGCCGGGGCGGCATCCTCGACGTGCTGGGCGCGCTGCCAGAACATCCAGGTACCACCCGCAACGAGGAAGGCGATGGCGGAGCCAATGGTCAAGCTCACAATCGCCAGCATCGAGACGATTCCCGTGCCTGAGCGCGCGCGAATAGATTCGCGCTGCAGGTCCATAACTAGGGTCGCGGTGTTCATCGAATCACCCCAAGGCGGCGGTCGTCGTGAATGATGCCATCGCGAATCTCCACGCGGCGCTGCATCCAATCGGCCACCTTCGGGTCATGCGTGACCATGACCAGGCTGGCACCCGACTGGCGCACGATGGTCGTGAGCATCTGCATCACCTCGTGGCCGGTGGACTGGTCCAGCGCACCGGTGGGCTCGTCGGCGAAGACGATGCCCGGATTTGCCACCAGTGCACGCGCGATGGTCACGCGCTGCGCCTGGCCACCGGAGACCTGCGCCGGGCGACGATCCGCCAAACCGCCAAGGCCAAGCTGATCAAGAAGCTCCATCGCGCGCTTGCGGGCAGCCCCACGCGATACTCCGTTGAGCATGGCGGGCAGCGCCACGTTGTCCACGTTGCTCAGCTCCGGCAGCAGCTGGCCGTCTTGGAAGACGAAGCCGAAGTTGCGCAGGCGGGTGCGGGAGCGGGGGCCGTCGCCAAGCGCGGAGAGCTCCTCGTCGCCGTAGCGCACGCTGCCGTGCGTAGGCGTCAGCACGCCGGACATGCAGTGCAGCAGCGTGGATTTGCCGGAGCCGGACGGCCCCATGACGGCCACGAGCTCGCCCGGTTCAATGTCGAGGGAGATTCCAGCGAGCACCGGGCCGCCGCCGAAATCCTTGGTGATGTCTGTCAGGGAAAGTGTCTTTGCCATGTCTCTCATTCCACCGTGCCGGGCCCGCGGAAAGAACAGCCCTAGCGTTGCTCTTTAAGGTAGTGCCAGCACTACCCCTGACGGGACCGTCGCCCGATATGCTTAGCACCGTGTTCCGTAAGAAGCCCCATTCCACCACGCACGAGCAGCAGCAGGCGCAGCAGATTGCGCAGCTCACGGCCTCGCGCCGCGCCATCGCGGACGCCTATGAGGTGGAGCGCGCTCGCATCGAGCGCGACCTGCACGATGGCGCGCAGCAATACCTCGTGGCCGCGAGCATGAAGTTGGGGGAGGCTCTTCTCGACGCCCCCGCAGACCTCGCCGAGCTCCTCACCGCGGCCAAGCAGGACGTGGACCGCGGCCTCAAGTCCTTGCGCGCCACGGTGCACGGCATCCACCCCCAGGTCCTGCAGGATCATGGTTTGGTGGCCGCGCTTGCCGACGCTGCTTCTTCCCACGGCCCCCACGTCAGCGTCTTCGCCCCGCATCCTTTGCCCAAGCTATCCGCTTCCGTGTTGGCCTGCGGCTACTTCTTCGGCACGGAGGCTTTAACCAACGCTGCCAAGCACGCGCCCGGCGCGCCGGTCTCCGTTTTAGTGACCGCGGATGCCTCCTTGAAAATCACCGTGGTGGATGAGGGGCCGGGTGGCGCACAGGTTTTACAAGGTCACGGCTTAGCGGGGATGGCCGAGCGCCTCGTCGCTTTCGGCGGAGAGATGACGCTGAGCTCTCCCCCGGGCGGGCCGACGAGGCTGACGTGCTCGATTCCCCTTCTTCTCGATCGCGGACAGTCAGGAGTTCACCAATGAGTTTGAGAATCGTCGTGGCGGATGACTCCGCCATTCTGCGCGAGGGCCTCGCCGGCCTGTTGGAGCGCCGCGGGCATTTAATTGTGGGCCAGGCGGACTCCGCCCCGGCGCTTGAGGCGGTGGTGGACAAGCTGCGCGATGAGCTTCCGGACATCGTCATCACGGACGTGCGCATGCCGCCGGGCATGGGCGACGACGGCTTGAAAGCCGCCGTGAACTTAAGAAACGCATACCCGGGCCTGCCCGTCATGGTGCTCTCCCAATATGTGGCCCCCGCATACGCGGTGGAGCTCTTCGACTCCCCCGATGCCGGCACCGGCTACCTTCTGAAAGACCGCGTCTCCGAAGTGCGGGACTTCCTCTCCAGCCTGGACGTGGTGGCCCAGGGCGGCACCGTCATCGACCCCACCGTGGCTCAGGCTTTAATGAGCTCCGGGCGCAGCGGCTTGGGTGAGCTCACCCCGCGCGAGCGCGAGGTGCTCGAACTCATGTCCCGCGGCAAGTCCAACAAGGACATCGCCGCCGAGCTCGTCCTTTCTTCCGCCGCGGTGGCCAAGCACGTCTCCAATATCTTCACCAAGCTGCGTTTAGATCCCAGCGAAGACAACCGCCGCGTCAAGGCAATCTTGGAGTACCTTTCAGCGCACCGCTAAAGCCCGCGCCCGCCCACCGTCGACAAGAGCGCCCTGACAGAGACCGTCCAGAGGATCCCAAGAAAACTGTGACGCAAGACATATAAGCTTGTTCGTGCCCTTGCCCAACCCACCCCGGAAGGACCCCGCTTAATGGACGTGCAGCTCAACATCGTGCGCTTTAAGAAAGAATTAATTGCCGACCATGACTATTTTCTGGAGTTAATACAGACGGAAGGGCTGGATTCCTTTCGTAAGCCGGATCCAGAAATGGAAGAGGCATCGGCGGCACTCTCCAAGCTCTTCGGACAGGACGTGCCCGCGCATTCGGCCGTCACGGTCACGATGGATTCCAGCAATTTAGAGCTCCAAGAAAAGCTAGCTTTGTTGGCGTATTACCACGGCTTGGTGGTCTTCATTGGAACCACAGACATCCTCTTTAATGCGACTGGAATCCCCACGAGCAGCAATGGCCTTTCCTCCATCAGGAACTGCATGGGAACTATGTGGCGACAGGTCAGCAGACCTATGCTTGATCGCGCCTTTGAAGACGCACTCCGCCTGCCGATGTCCGAACAGACGTGGATTCAGGTAATCAACTATGGCTCGGAAGAACGAAGCTACGGCCTCGAAATGTCCATGCACGTGCGCGCAAGCGGCCAGTTCGAACTGATATGGTCCAGCCTCCCTCCAGAGGCCACTGAACCGGTATTCCGCACACTCACTGTCGATACTTACGAAGAAGCACGAGAAACTCTGCTTTCCTTCAGTGATCGCAACCCGTTGATCGAAGAATTCGCATGGGAGCCGCTTTCTCAGCGCGCATCAAAACCTATCCTGGATCCTTCATTCCGCCACGAAACACCCTGGCGCCGGCTGGACGCGGTGAAGGAGCTCCCCGAAGGCGTGATGGTCCACCTGCACAAATGGCCAACATTTTCCCTGGCCTACGGCCGCAATACACAGGGACAGTGGACCGCAAAGGTTTACGATAACCTCGGCACCGACAATGTGCAGACCTTCGATATTGCAGACGAAGTCATCGCAGTGGCGGAGCACTATTTAGACGGCAACGGCGAGATGATTTCCACGGTCTTCCCGGACTCTTCATCTTCGGATCCCGCGCCGTACACCACGGTCACAGCAATGGAGCTACCAGAGCGCGAGGAACAGTGGACTGAAGCATCAGTATGCATGATGCACCGCATCCGCGCTGACCATAATGGCGAGCCCAGCCCTCGGATGCAGAAATACATTGAGAGGATTAACACAAAGCTCGGAAGCGAAATCCTCCTCGCTGAGGAACAGGTAGAGGCCCAAGCACTTACTCGGCTGCTCATCCCTGCTGACGTCAGGACGGTCACGATCGAGAGACTAACTCATCTGGCACAGGACTATGGCATTTCGCTTGTTGTCGATGATTCCCTGGCGCTGTATAACCCGTCGGGCAAGCCGCTTCCAGGGGCTGAGAGCTGCCAGTTGAAGCTACTCGCGGATAAGTTGTATGTGAACACTTGGGAGGTGGCTACATCCTCCTCCGTACTCGAAGCTGGGCTTCGCTTCTTCACAGGATGGAAGCTTGAGGTTCGATCCGGGAGTCAGGTGGACTTCCAGGAGCGTTATACCTTGGCAACCACCTACACGGGCGACAACGTTTCGCTTGACCTTGTCACCCCCGACGGGAAACTACACGAAATCCCTTCTACCCCACTGCCCCTTGCTCTGGGTGTGATGGTTGAATTCACCTACTCCCCAGCGCAATTGGTGGACAAAGTGAATTGGCAAGATCAGAAGTCGTCCTCAGATATCCCTGAGGAAGAGCGCTTCATGGTCAATGCCACGGTCTTCGGCTCGGCCGCATATCTTTTCAACGATGACCTTCTCGAAGCAGTTCGCCAGGACGGCTTCCCCGAAGTGGGAGCGTGGGTAGCGGCCTTTGACCGAATAGTTCCGGGCGATTACTGCCAGGTCGACCGCGTGGAACCCTCAGAAACAGGAGCAGCGCGCTACCTCGTCGAATGGGGCCACAACAACGGTGAGGAGGAAAGCTTCCAGATGCTCCTTGAGGACATCGACGAAGCCTTGTCCCTCCTTGAGCGGTTTGTGAACGGAGACCGCGCAGAGTTTGAAGCTCTTCCATGGACGCGACGAGTGGAGTAGCAACACTAGGCCCTCCGCGTGACTAGGGTATGGGGCATGAGAAACGTAACGCCCCAGGAAGTACCAGAGAACGCCCAGCTTATCGACGTCCGCGAGGACCACGAGTGGAACACCGAGCACGCCCAGGGCGCCACGCACATCCCGATGGGAGACCTCGTCGAGCGCCTCGACGAGATTGACCCGGACCGAGACATCTACGTCATCTGCCACCTAGGCGGACGCAGCATGCAGGTGTGCCAGTACCTGGAGCACACCAAGGGCTGGGACGTCATCAACGTCGAGGGCGGAACGGATGGTTGGAAGGCCCAAGGTTGTCCCATGGTTTACCCCACACAGTAGTGGTACCATTTACGGTACCACTAAAGTGTGGTTTCAAAGATAGAAAAGATCCTCATCAAGATGCGGACTTCTCGGAATAATGTTCGCTTCTCTGAGCTGCAACTTGAGTGCGACTTCTATTTCTAGGAGCAGACCATGAACCTCGCAGACAAATACACCTACCAAACCGCGTGGTCCGAAGAGGATGGAGAATTCGTTGCCACAGTCCTAGAGTTCCCCTCCTTGTCATGGCTCGACTCCACTGCAGCTACCGCTGAGTCCGAGCTGCGCAGCATCGTCGAAGAAACTCTAGAAGATATGCAACGCAACAATGAGCAAGCCCCAGAACCTTTTGGCCAACGCAGCTTTTCCGGAAAGTTCAACCTTCGCATCCCTCAATCGCTCCACCGGAGCCTCACCATTGAAGCGGAGCGAGAGGGCGTATCCCTTAACACCCTCATTGTTCAGAAGCTAGCCTCGGCGTAAAACTAATGGGCCATAACCCATAATTTAGGTGTTCCGCCGTAGGCGCGTTAGAATCATCGGCATGCCTTCATTGAATTCTATTTCCATCCCTACCGCGCTCCTAGAGTCTCCTTCCTTCCAGCTGGAGCGCCTCCGCCGCCGCACCCGCGACGGCGTCGAGCAAGCGCTCAGCACCCGGCAGACCACCATCCGCGAGTACTGGGTACTTACCTGCCTCGTCGATGGTGACGTTGCTTCCCAGTCCGCGCTCTCCGAGACCCTCGCGATCGACGCCTCCGACATGGTGCGCCTCATCGATTCCCTGGAGGAGCGCAACTGGGCCAAGCGCGAGCGCGACCCGAAGGATCGCCGCCGTCAGATCGTGGCTTCCACCAAGAAAGGCGTGAAGGCCCACAAGGAGCTCGCGGAGCTCGTCGCCGCAGCCGAGGACGAAGCCCTCGACGAGTCCACCTCCAAGCAGCTCAAGCACCTGCGCAAGCTGGCCCGCGCCATCATGTCTTCAAGCGAGGGTGATGCTTAAATGGCGGAAGAGGACGCTAGTACCGGGCGCCACGCGCTGCCCGAAGACCTTTTAGATTCCCGGCAGCCCGGCGCGGGCATCGTGCATATTCCGGAGCAATACCTGTTGCGGGATCGCGCGCCGCGCGAGCGCACACTGTGGGACATCGTGCAAACCACTGCAGAGCTAAACCCGGACGCCGCCGCGCTTGACGACGGCGAGGTGCTCACCTACTCAGAGCTCATCACCGACGTCCAGGCATGGGCCGCCGAGCTGCAGGCCAACGGCGTCTGCCGCGGCGACCGCATCGGCATCCGCATGACCTCCGGCAAGCGAGAGCTCTATCTCGCGATTCTGGCTACCTTGGCTGCGGGCGCGGCCTATGTGCCGGTCGACGCGGACGATCCCGACGAGCGCGCCGAGATGGTCTTTGGCGAGGCCGACATCGATGGCCTGTTTACGGATGAGGGCTTCCGCTCGCTGCGTTCAGCTGAGCGCGTAGGAAAGGACGCCCACCAGGGTGCACCGACGCCGGATGACACCGCGTGGATCATCTTTACCTCCGGTTCCACGGGCAAGCCGAAGGGCGTGGCCGTCACCCACCGCTCCGCGGCCGCTTTCGTGGATGCCGAGGCGGCGCTGTTTTTGGTCGATCACCCACAAGGCCCGCTTGGCCCCGACGACCGTGTGCTAGCCGGCCTGTCGGTGGCATTCGACGCTTCTTGTGAGGAGATGTGGCTGGCCTGGGGCCACGGTGCCTGCCTGGTGCCGGCGCCACGCTCTTTGGTGCGCTCCGGCATGGACTTAGGCCCGTGGCTCATCCGCCGCGACATCACGGTTGTTTCCACGGTGCCGACCTTGGCGGGCCTGTGGCCGGCGGAGGCGCTGGACAATATCCGCCTGCTCATCGTCGGCGGCGAGGCCTGTTCCCAGGAGCTGGTAGACCGCCTGGCAACAGACGAGCGTGAGATGTGGAATACATACGGCCCGACGGAGGCGACGGTCGTCGCTTGTGCCCAGCGCATGGTGCCGGGCCAGCCGGTTTCCATCGGCTTGCCTTTGAACGGCTGGGACTTGGTGGTCGTGGATAAGCAAGGCTTCCCGGTGAGCGTGGGCGAAGTCGGCGAGCTGGTTATCGGCGGCGTCGGCTTGGCTCGCTACTTGGATCCGGCAAAGGATGCGGAAAAGTACGCGCCGCTGGACTCTATGGCGTGGGAGCGCGCGTACCGCACGGGCGACCACGTCCGTCTGGAGGAAGACGGCCTGTACTTCGTGGGTCGTATCGATGACCAGGTCAAGATTGGCGGCAGGCGCATCGAGCTCGGCGAGGTCGAAGCCAACGTGGCGGCCCTGCCGAACGTCTATAACTCCGCGGTGGCAGTGCAGAAGACGCCGGGCGGCGAGTCCGTGCTGGTGGGCTACGTTTCCTTGGAGGATGAGGCGAAGGGCTTTGACGAAAAAGCCGCACACGAGCGTCTGGCCGAGACCATGCCGGCTGCACTCGTCCCGCGCATCTGCGTGATGGAAAAGCTGCCGGTGCGCACCTCAGGCAAGGTGGATAAGAAAGCCCTGCCGTGGCCACTTCCAGGCGTTGGTGTGGAGGCCGCGGGCCTTACCCAGACCGAGCAGTGGCTGGCGCAACTGTGGGTGGAAACGCTGGGCGTTTCCGTCTCGGATGAGAACGCGGACTTCTTCTCCCTGGGCGGTACCTCCCTGGCCGCGGCGACGTTGGTAGGCCGCATCCGTGAGCGCTACCCCACCGTGGCGGTGCGTGACCTCTACGACCACCCGCGCCTAGGCTCGCTGGCCGAGCACATCGGCGGTGTCGAGGAGCGGCCTTCGGCTGCGCCCAAACGCACGGTGCGCAAGGTGGGCATGGGCACGCGCGTGGTGCAGACGCTCATCCAGATTCCGGTGATGACCTTGGCTGCGACTTCGTGGCTGACCTGGCTGCTGCTTGGCTCGAATGTGGCGAACGCGCTCGGTGCGGATTGGGCGCTGACTACCCCGTGGTGGCTGGTTGCCGTCATGGTGGTGCTCTTTGCGACTCCGATTGGCCGCATCCCGATAGGCGGCATCGGCGCGCGCCTTATCACTGCGGGAATCAAGCCGGGCGACTACCCGCGCGGAGGCTCGGCGCACCTGCGCATTTGGGCCGCGGAGCGCTGGGCTGATGCCTCGGGCTCGCGCTCGATTGCGGGCGCGACGTGGGTGAACAACTACGCGCGCCTACTCGGCGTGAAGATTGGCCGCGGCGTTGACCTGCACTCTCTTCCCCCTGTGACGGGCCTGCTCAAGTTGGGTGACCACGCGGCTATCGAGCCGGAAGTGGATCTTTCTGGCTACTGGCTCGACGGCGACGTACTGCACGTTGGCGCCATCAACGTTGGCGAAGGCGCGCGCGTTGGTGCGCGATCTACCCTGCTGCCGGGCACCAATGTGGGCAAGTACGCCCACGTGGAGGCCGGCTCCACGGTCACGGCTCGAAAGAAGATCAAGGACGGTCAGCGCTGGTCCGGTTCGCCTGCCAAGAAGGTAGGCCGCTCCAAGCACCGCTTCCCCGCCGAGCCGCCGAAGCGCCGCCCGTGGTGGGTTGCGTTCTACGGCGCAACGTCGATCCTGCTGGCCATCCAGCCGGTGGTAGCTCTCGCTGTGGGCGCGGCCGTCGTTGTCGCAGGCCTTAGCATGACCGCGGGCAACGACTTCATCGGCTCGATCTTCTTCGCGCCGCTAGGCGCACTGGCGGCATTCGCCTGCTTCATGGCGCAGACCTGGCTGGGCGTGCGGATTCTGTCCATCGGCCTCAAGCCTGGCGTGGCTCCGGTACGGTCTGCTGCCGGCTGGCGCCTGTGGTCCGTTGAGCGTCTCATGGACGAAGCCCGCACGACGCTCTTCCCGCTCTACGCCTCGCAGCTAACCCCGACGTGGCTGCGCTCGCTGGGCGCGAAGATCGGCAAAGACGTGGAGATTTCCACAGCAGTGATGATTCCGAAGCTGACGGACATCAAGGACGGCGCCTTCCTGGCCGACGACACGATGATCGGCGGCTACGAGCTGGGCGGCGGCTGGATGCTCACGGGCGAGACCAAGGTGGGCAAGCGCTCCTTCGTGGGCAACTCCGGCATCACGGGCCCGGGCCGCAAGCTGGGTAAGAACTCGCTGGTTGCGGTGCTCTCCTCGACGCCGAAGAAGTCCAAGTCGGGCTCGAACTGGTGGGGTTCGCCGCCGGAGCGCATGCGCCGCGTGGAGGCCAGCGTTGAGGGCGTACAGGGCGAGTCCCTGACCTATAACCCTGGCTTCGGAGTGAAGGCGGCCCGCGGTCTCGTTGAGACCATGCGCCTGCTCGCGCCGATGACCTCGGCGATGCTGCTGGCAGCAACGTTAGCCACCATGTACGTGCTCGTGGATAACTACGGTGTGGGCCTTGCCTGGGCTGTCTCTGGACTGCTGCTTATGGCAATTGGCGCGGTCAGCATGGCTATCACCGTGGCCGTGAAGTGGATCTGCGTGGGCAAGCACCGCGCGGCCGACCACCCACTGTGGTCCGCGTTCGTATGGCTCAATGAGCTGCAGGACACCTTCGTTGAGGCCGTCGCTGCACCGTGGTTCTTCCAGCACACGCTGGGCGCTGGGGAGATCAATCTCGGACTGCGCGCGCTGGGCGTAAAGATCGGCGCGGGCGCCTGGATCGATTCCTACTGGTTCCCGGAGACGGACCTCTGTTACGTGGGCAAGGGCGCTTCCGTGGGCCCCGGCACCGTGGTGCAGACCCACCTCTTCCAGGACCGCGTGATGAGCTTGGATACCGTCACCATCGAAGACGGCGCGACCCTTGCTGCCCACTCGGTCGCACTGCCAGCATCGCTGCTTGGCGACGCCGGCACCGTCGGCCCCGGCTCGCTCGTCATGCGCGGCGACCGCGTGCCCGCCAACTCAGTATGGCAGGGCAATCCAATTGAGCCGTGGGACTAGGCCCGGCCTGCCGCCGATTTTCCTCTGCGGAATAGGCTGCAGCGGCGTTTTCTCGCCGGCGTGCCTGCCTAAATGCCAACTCGTGGGAAGATTTAGCCATCGTAGGCCCACGATCTGGCACTTAGGGCGATGAGGCGCAAAGCGAAAGGCTGGATGCATCGTGCATCCAGCCTTTCGGCGTTAGAGCCAACCTAGAGCCTCACGGCGAAACAAACGTTAGTCACCAATCTGGTCACGGCCGCGCATAACGATGAGCGGGTCAGGCTCGCCGACCAGTTCATGGTCCTTGTTGGTGTACTCGAACTTAGAGAGCACGTAGCGCATAGCGTTGATGCGGGCGCGCTTCTTGTCGTTGGACTTGATGGTGATCCACGGCGACTCTTCAGTATCCGTGTAGCGGAACTGCTCCTCCTTCGCGCGGGTATAGTCGTCCCACTTGTCGAGGGACGCCAGGTCCATCGGGGAAAGCTTCCACTGACGCACTGGGTCAATCTGACGAATAGCGAAGCGGGTGCGCTGCTCCTTACGAGTAACGGAGAACCACAGCTTGGTTAGGGAAATACCGGAACCAAGAATCATGTTCTCGAGCATTGGCACCTCGCGCAGGAACTCTGCGTGCTGGGACTCAGTGCAAAAGCCCATGACGCGCTCGACGCCGGAGCGGTTGTACCAGGAGCGGTCGAAGAAGACGATTTCGCCGCCTGCCGGGAAGTGCTGAATGTAGCGCTGGAAGTACCAGGAGGTGGACTCACGCGGGGAGGGCTTTTCCAGTGCGACGGTGCGCGCACCACGCGGGTTCAGGTGCTCGTTGAAGCGCTTGATGGTGCCACCCTTGCCGGCTGCATCTCGACCTTCAAAAAGGATAATGTGGCGCTGGCCGGTTTCTTTGGTCCAGTTCTGCCACTTTAGAAGCTCAATCTGCAGCGCGCGCTTGGTGGCCTCATACTCATCACGCGACATGCGCTCTTCGTAAGGGTAGTTCTCTCGCCAGGTATCGATGGGGGAACCATCCGGCATGATCAGCGCCGGGTCATCCTCATCAGAATCATCGACGACGTAGCCGTCGGTCTTAGCAAGGTCGATCTCGGGAAGTTCGTCGTCTTTAATGTCAGCCATACTCAAAAGTTTACCGGTCACCCAACTATTCGGCGCGTTAAAGTACACCGCAACTCCACCGATTTACCCCTAAGCCCTCCCCCACCCAGACATAGCAAAAGAGCCCCACCAAAAGGTGAGGCTCTTAGAATCGCTTACGCGATGGATGTTCTTAGACGAACATGCCGATCAGCTGGGAAGCGCCCTTAGCAATCTGAACGAGCGGATCGATCAGGGTTGCGTAGATGTTCAGGTCGTTTGCGAACTCGGAAGAACCGATTGCGAAGTTAATGAAGCCGTCCATTTTATCTCCTTAGGACTAGTATTTGAAGATTGAAGATCAGAACCTAAAAGGCCCCGATGAGAAGTAAATGAATTACTTGTTCTCAGCAATCAGGGAAGAGGTGCCTGGGAAGAAGTCAGATGCCTCAGGCTCGGAGGACAGGAAGTCGAAGACTTTGATGGTGTTCTGGAAGAAGGAACCAACGTTGCCCAGGATCTTGCCCCAGCCTTCCCAGGTGTCAACGAAGTTGTCGAGGTGGGTCTGAATCATGGAGAGGTCCATAATGAACTCCTTGGATAGGTTTCGGGTATTTACACCCGAGGGTATTGCGGATTTGCAGACACCCTCTGCGGGCGTCACAAGTAACTATTTTGTCACACAGCGCTCAAAGATCAATCCGAAACTCTCGAGTTTTTAAATCTCGGGAAAGCTCCCCACAGTTCCCAACCGTCACTTTATACACAGCATACTCCAAGTCATTTCTTACTCGAAAGTTAATTAGAATGCCCATTACCAGCGGGTTTTCTGACACTGAACAGAAATGATCAAATTCTTTGGAAAAAGTGTGTAACAAACATCAGGACCCCGCCGATGAACACGGTCCAAAAGTTAGAAATTCAGCAGGAAATTAGTTTCAAAATTGCCCCAATGCGGGGGTGCACCAACGGCCCCAGATTAGCCGTTTCCGCTTCCGCCCGGAGTTCTAGGCAGTCAAATAGAGACAAAGGCGCGACCAATCAACCGCCATTCAGTCTCAAAAATGGGCCACTGGCTGTGAAAATTGTTATTTAGTGTGAAAGTTGAGGTTTGGAAGCACACTTTTCATCTCTTCCGTGTAGCGACACGCGAAAGCGCCCTACGAGAGACGTTCTTTATCTCACGTAGGGCGCCTTAAATCGACAGCATCTAGCTCGCACGGAGCTACATGGACGCCTTTAGGGGTTTGGCTCTATTAGAAGCCCATGCCGCCCATAGCGTCAGCGTCAGGCATGCCAGCGCCTGCACCAGCAGGCTGCGGCTTGTCAGCAACGACAGCCTCAGTGGTCAGGAACAACGCTGCGATGGAAGCAGCGTTCTGCAGTGCGGAGCGGGTGACCTTGACCGGGTCATTGATGCCAGCGGACATCAGGTCAACGTACTCGCCGGTAGCTGCATTCAGGCCCTCGCCTGCTGGCAGGGATGCAACCTTGTCAGCAACAACGCCCGGCTCCAGGCCAGCGTTGTGAGCAATCTGCTTCAGCGGGGCAGACAGTGCCTCACGAACGATCTTGACGCCGGTTGCTTCATCACCGGTCAGGTCATTCAGCGCATCCAGAGCGGAAGCAGCCTGCAGGAGGGCGACGCCACCGCCGGCAACGATGCCCTCTTCAACGGCAGCCTTTGCGTTACGGACTGCGTCCTCAATGCGGTGCTTGCGCTCCTTGAGCTCCACCTCAGTTGCAGCGCCGACCTTCAGGACAGCAACGCCACCAGCCAGCTTGGCCAGACGCTCCTGCAGCTTCTCACGGTCGTAATCAGAATCGGAGTTCTCAATCTCAGCGCGGATCTGCTTGATGCGGCCGTCGATCTGCTCCTGGTTGCCAGCACCCTGGACGATGGTGGTGTCATCCTTGGTGACAACAACCTTGCGTGCCTGGCCGAGGTACTCAATCTCCGCGGTCTCGAGGGAAAGGCCAACCTCTTCGGAGATGACCTGGCCGCCGGTCAGGATGGCCATATCCTGCAGGGTAGCCTTGCGGCGATCTCCGAAGCCCGGAGCCTTAACAGCAACGGACTTGAAGGTGCCACGGATCTTGTTCACGACGAGGGTGGACAGTGCTTCACCCTCAACGTCCTCGGCGATGATCAGCAGCGGCTTGCCGGTCTGCATGACCTTCTCCAGCAGCGGAACGAGGTCCTTGATGTTAGAGATCTTGGAAGAAACCAGCAGGATGTACGGATCCTCGAGGACTGCCTCCTGACGCTCCATGTCGGTTGCAAAGTAGCCGGAGATGTAGCCCTTGTCGAAGCGCATGCCCTCGGTTACCTCGAGGTCCACGCCGAAGGTGTTGGACTCTTCAACGGTGATAACGGAGTCCTTGTTCACGGAGCCGTTACCCACGGTGTACATAGCCTCAGCGATCTTGGCGCCGATTGCCGGGTCAGCGGCGGAGATACCAGCGGTGGTAGCGATCTCTTCCTGGGTCTCAATCTCCTTAGCGGAAGAAAGCAGGGAGTCAACGACTGCCTTGGTAGCGGTCTCGATGCCGCGCTTGATGCCCATCGGGTTGGAGCCTGCTGCAACGTTGCGCAGACCCTCGCGTACGAGCGCCTGTGCCAGAACAGTAGCGGTGGTGGTGCCGTCACCGGCAACATCGTCAGTCTTCTTTGCTACTTCCTTAACCAGCTCAGCGCCGATCTTCTCATAAGGATCTTCCAGCTCGATCTCGCGAGCGATGGAGACGCCATCGTTGGTGATGGTCGGAGCGCCCCAGGACTTCTCCAGGACGACGTTACGGCCCTTCGGGCCGAGGGTGACCTTTACTGCGTCGGCCAGCGTGTTCAGACCACGCTCAAGGCCGCGACGTGCCTCTTCATCGAAAGCAATAAGCTTTGCCATTGTGTTTGTGCTCCTTGATTTGTTTAGGACGACACTCACGTCTGTATCTATACGGACGCCCGCGACGGCACGGCTGGTGAGTGTTAACCAGCCTCAACCACATAGATGAGATTTTCTGGCACTTACCCGGTGGGAGTGCTAGCGACCATTCTGGCACTCGACTACTACGAGTGCAAGGAAAGACACGAACACCCTCCAGTACGTTCGCTGTGAGCGTTCCGGAGGGTGTTCGTGTCAGAAATTAAGTTGCGGAGTTTGCGGAGCCTACTGGGTTCTTCGCATTTTCGCGGTTCTACTCGGCCTTCTTCACCTTCTTGGCGGTCCAACGGTACATAAAGCCCAGTACTGTGATGAACAGGATGAGGCCGAAGACGTTGGCGGAGGTGCCACCTTCGAAGATCTCCAGCGGGGACTCGCCGCCGGCTGCCGCGATGATGGCGGCATTGACCACGCCGAACAGCGACTCACCAACGATGAGGCCGGTTGCCAGCAAGGTACCCATACGCTTGGAGAAGTCCGGATTAGCCTGCCTTGCCGCCCACTTGTCGTAGAAGTAACCCAGGATTGCGCCAATCGGGATGATGATGGTCAGCGCGGCCGGAAGATACATGCCCATACCCACGGCCAGTGGGGAAAGGGAGAACTTCTTGGTGGTCTTACGCAGAACTTCATCAATAACAATGAGAATCGCGCCGATGACGGCACCGGTGAAGATGAGGTTCCAGTCTAGGGAGTTATCGAAGATGCCCGATGCCACCGAAGACATCAGCGCAGCTTGCGGAGCAGCGAGAGCGTCCTCGCCCGCGCCTTCCATGCCTTGGAAGCCGAAGCCGTTGAGCATGATCTGCAGAATCGGTGGAATGACAACGGAGCCGAAGAGGACGCCAATAATCAACGCAACCTGCTGCTTCCACGGCGTCGCGCCGACGAGCTGACCGGTCTTCAGGTCCTGCAGGTTGTCATTCGAAATCGTGGCGATGCCGAAGACGATGGCCGCGGTGAAGAGGGTATAGGCTACCAGCGAAAGCGGGTCCGCGCTGCTGCCGCGAGTTACCGCGGCAATCAGCAGCGAGGTAGCCAGCACGGCGATGATGCCAACGGAAGAAATCGGCGAGTTAGACGCACCAATCAGGCCGGCCATGTAGCCGCACACGGAAGCGACGATGAGGCCAACCAGCAAGGTAAACAGCACCGAGACTGTAATCAGCACGCCCATGTGCTCGTGGATATCCGTGCCGCGTACGAAGTCCCACAGCAGTAGCGCAATCGGAACCATCAAGATGACGATGGTGCCAAGCACGTACGGGAACGGGATGTCGCGCTCGGAGACATCGACGGTGTGACCTTCCCTGCGCTCGCGGGAGGAAGCCAGAGACTCAGAAATGCCCTTGATGATCGGGCCGGTGATCTTGATCAGCGTCCAGATCGCGGCGATGGCCATGGCACCGACACCGATGAAGCGGATCTCGCCGGAGAAAACGGAATCGACGGTATCAGCCAGCGCAGTGGCGTCCAGGCCAGAGGCATCGCCCGCAGTGTGCATCGGCAGCAGGAAGAAGTAGGAAATGGTGACGCCGATGAGCATGGCAAAGCCGACGGCCGGGCCAACGAGGTGGCCCACACCGATGAGTGCCAGCGACAGCGAGGTACCCAAGGTGGTGGCACCAGAACCCAGCCTGAAGTAGGTCGAGACTGAGGAGGCTGCTGCCTTCATCGCAGCCAACAGCGCCATCACCGCGGAGATAACGCCGCCAACCAAGATGACGCGCAAGCCCTGGGCGTTTTCTTCCGCAGCGGCTTCCGACGCACCGTTACTATCGCCTACCTTGAGAACCTCAGCGGCGGCAACGCCCTCCGGGTAGGGCAGGTCAGAGCCGGTAATCAGCGCGCGGCGCAGCGGGATCGAGTACATCACGCCGAGCACGCCACCGATGGCGCAGACAGCTGCGGTCTCCCAGAAGCTAAATCCCTTCCAGTAGCCCACCATGACCAGGCCCGGCAGGACGAAGATGATGGCAGAAAGAGTGCCGGCCGCAGAAGCGATGGTCTGCACAATGTTGTTTTCTTTGACATTGTGCCCGGCAAAGCGACGCAGCACAGCCATAGAAATAACGGCTGCCGGAATCGAGGTGGCGAAGGTCAGGCCGACCTTGAGGCCGAGATAGACGTTGGCTGCGGTAAAGACCAACGTGATGAGTCCACCGATTAGGATGCCGCGCAGCGTCAGCTCGTGCAAAGAACTTGCATCATTGCCGGTTGCCCCTGGTAAGTGGGACGAAGATGCGGGGGAAGCCTGGACGGCGTCATGTGCCATGCCGAGACCTTTCTAACGAGAAACCGATGTGAAGGTATGAGTATCTAATTATGGGAATTAAATATTCTTAGAACTCTAGTTCACCCGGGCACGATCTCAAACGATCAGTCAATACTAATTTTCGGACAGGTTTCCCGAACGGCACCTGGCGTGCGTGTCCAAACCTGCGAGTATGTTGGACAACATGACTGCTATTTCTGACTACATCGCAAATGATCGCGCGAATATCTTCGCGCAGCTCAAAGAACTCGTTTCTTTCAACTCCGTACACAACGAGCCGGGCCTCGAGGAAGATGCCCAGAAGGCAGCGCAGTGGGTTGAAAAGACCCTTACTGACGCCGGCGTCAAGGTCGAGGCGGTGAAGACTGCGGACGGTTCTACCGCACTCGTCGGCAAGCGCGCCGGCAAAGAGGGTGCCAAGACCGTCCTGCTTTACTCCCATTACGACGTAGTCCCGGTCGGCCCACGCGAGCCATGGGAATCTGACCCGCTGACCCTGACCGAGCGCACTGCACCTTCCGGCGATACCCGCTGGTATGGCCGCGGCGCGGCAGACTGCAAGGGCAACATCGCCATGCACCTGGCCGCCCTGCGCGCTATCGACGCAAACGGTGGCACCGACCTCAACCTGACCTTCCTCATCGAGGGTTCTGAGGAACGCGGCGGCGAAGGCCTGTCCGCACTCATCGAGGAGCGCCCAGAGCTTTTCACTGCCGACGCCATCCTCATCGCCGATGCCGGCAACGCCAAAGCTGGCCAGCCCACGCTGACCACCTCCCTGCGCGGCGGCGCGCAGATCTATGTCCAGGTAGACACCCTCGAAGCCGGCGTACACTCCGGCCAGTTTGGCGGCGCCGCTCCAGATGCCGTTAAGGCGCTGATGCGCGCACTCGATTCCCTGAGCGACGAGCACGGCCGCACGACTATCGACGGCGTCGATTGCGCCGGCACCTGGCCGCTGGCTGAGGGCCAGACCACCGCTTATAAGCCGGAAGATTTCCGCACCGACGCGCAGATGCTTGAGGGCACCCAAATCATGGGCTCACAAGATCCAGCCGGCGCCACCGAAATCGGCGACATGATCTGGGCCCGCCCGGCAGTGACAGTCACCGGCTTTACCTCTACCCCGGTTGCCGAGGCCGTCAATGCCGTTCCGGCTACCGCCGCTGCAAACCTGAACCTACGCACCCCGGCCACCATGGATCCGCGCGCCACTGCCGAGGCCATTGCCGAGCACCTGAAGAACCACGTTCCGTGGGGCGCTCACATCAAGGTCGACATTCTGGAGGCCAACCGCGGTTTCGAGACCGATCCTACAAAGCCAGCCGCAGCGCTGCTCGGCGAGTGCCTAGCTGAGGCATACGGCACTGCGACCATCTCCCAGGGCATGGGTGGTTCCATCCCGCTGACCGTAGAGCTGCAGGAAAAGCACCCGAACGCGGAGATCGCACTTTTCGGAGTGGAGGATCCGCAGGCCACCATCCACTCGGCAAACGAGTCCGTCGATCCAAACGAGATCGAAAAGATCGCCACCGCCGAGGCTTATTTCCTCCAGCGCTTCGCCTAATCGCGCGGCAGACCGCACAGCAGGCGCTGTGACTGCCTTGAGCTCATGGGGCTATTGAGGCTGTATTCAGCCAAAATAGCCCCATATAATACTGCCTAATTAAAAATCTGTGACTTTTGCCGGTTATGCCGGTATAGTGGCCGTATTGGCTGCGCCAAATGTGACACGCCCCCTACTTTCTTTTGAGGCAGGGCGTTGACGCTGCCAGCGGCACCCCTCTAGTGGGGTTTCCTTTTCACAGTGGTTCATCAACCAGGCCTTTTCGGTGGCCTAGATGTCTTCATCGGCGCATGCTCGATTTCGTGTACATATAACGTCGCACGTGCGCCTAAAAATGCTCGCGCGTCTCCATCTTGCAAAGGAGATCCGGCTTAACTGTGCTAACAGTTCTGAGTACTCTAATTCTGGCCACAGTCCTCGCGCCATTTTTAATCTATTACTTGGGCAGACCTGCCTTCGGCATTCTTGCCATCGCCCCAGGCGCTGGCTTTTTCTGGGTACTCAGCCAGCTGACAAACTCCACGTTCCATGACGGCAACGCGCTGCGCTACAACCTGGAGTGGATGCCAGACGCCAACCTCAGCATCACCCTGCGGATGGACGCGCTCTCAGCGCTATTTAGCCTCATCATCTTAGGCATAGGCGCGCTCGTGCTTTTGTACTGCTGGGGCTACTTCGACCAAACCCGGCGGCGCCTTGCGATGTTTGGCGCGCAGATGACTGCCTTTGCCACCGCCATGTTTGGCTTGGTGGTCTCAGACAACATCCTGATGATGTACGTCTTTTGGGAAATCACTTCCCTGCTTTCCTTCCTCCTCGTCAGCTACTACGGAGAACGTGCTTCCTCGAGGCGTGCGGCCCAGCAGGCGCTGATGATCACCACCCTGGGCGGTTTGGCCATGCTCATGGGCATCATCTTGCTCGGCCGCCAGACCGGCCAGTGGACCTTCAGCGCACTCGCAGATTTCGAGCACATCACGCAGACTCCGTATATCACGATCGCTATCGTCCTGATCCTGGCCGGTGCGCTCAGCAAGTCCGCCATCGCCCCCGCCCACTTCTGGCTGCCCGGCGCCATGGCAGCGCCGACGCCGGTCTCTGCCTACCTGCACTCCGCCGCAATGGTTAAGGCAGGCATCTACCTGGTCACCCGCCTCGCCCCTGATCTGCACGAGGTAGCCACCTGGCACCTGGTGATCATTCCTTTGGGCCTTTTCACCATGCTGCTGGGCGGCTGGATGGCCCTAAAGCAGCGCGATCTCAAGCTGATTCTGGCCTATGGCACCGTCTCCCAGCTCGGTTTTATCACCTCCATCGTGGCCATCGGCTCCCGGGAGGCGCTGCAAGCAGGCCTGGCACTGACCTTCGCGCACTCGCTGTTCAAGGCCGCCTTATTCATGATTGTCGGCGCCATCGACCATGCCTCGGGCACGCGCGACATCGCCAAGCTTTCCGGCCTGGGCCGCGCTAAACCAGGCCTGTATCTGCTGGCCATCATCCCAGCGCTTTCCATGGCTGGCATCCCGCCGCTGCTGGGATTCGTGGCCAAGGAAGCCACCCTGGAGGCCATCCTCCACGAATCCCTGTTGGTGGGAATGCCGCGCAACATACTGCTCGTCGGCGTCGTGGTGGGCTCCATGCTCACCATGGCTTATGCACTGTGCTTCCTGTGGGGCGCCTTCGCCGTAAAGAAGGACAAAGACGGTGTGCGCCTGGGCACCTCCGAGGCCGTGGAGAACATGCACGCGCTCGCCCCGCTGCTGTGGATTCCGCCAGCGATCTTGATCGCGCTGACCATCTTTCTGGGCTTGCAGCCGAGCCCGCTTTCCTTCGGCATCAACCAGCATCTGGACAATCTCTTCGGCCACAACGAGCACACCCATCTGGCGCTCTGGCATGGCATCACCATCCCACTGGGCCTGTCGCTGCTCATCGTTGTGGTGGGCATCATCGTGCACTGGCAGCGCAATGTGGTGGCCAAGTGGCAGTTCCAGTACCCGGCGCTGGGCTCAGCCGACGCCGCCTACGATTCCGTGCTCCAGGCGCTGCGCACCCTCTCGCTGCGCACCACCGCCTCCACCCAGCGCGGTTCGCTGCAGATGAACCTGTCCATCATCTTCGGCACGCTCATGATCCTGCCGGTCATCATGCTGATCCGCGGCGATCTGACCAACGTGCACATGGAAGTCGCGGAAAACCCATGGCAGGTCGTCGCGGCCGTCATCATCATGGTCGCGGCAATCGCCGCCACGGTGACCGATAACCGTCTCTCCGGCGTCATCATCGTCGGCGTGACCGGCTATGGCCTGTCCTTCATCTTCGCCCTGCACGGCGCACCGGACCTAGCACTAACCCAGCTGCTCGTGGAGACCATCATCATGGTGCTGTTCATGCTGGTGCTGCGCCGCATGCCGGCAAACACCGAGTGGAAGCAAGACCCCAAGGTCTCGCGCCTGCGCGCCTGGCTTGCCGTTGGCGTTGGCCTTAGCGTGACCTTGGTGGGCATGTTCTCCATCAATGCCCGCCGCAGCGAGTCCATCTCCACCTTCATGCCGGAGCTGGCCAAGGAAATCGGCCACGGCGCAAACACCGTCAACGTGCTGCTGGTGGACCTGCGTGCGTGGGATACCTTCGGCGAGATCACCGTCCTGGTCATCGCGGCCACCGGCATCGCCTCGCTGATCTACCGCACCCAGTCCTTTACCCGCTCCTCGCGGCGTCCTACGCTGCGCGTGACCGGGCGTCGCTGGCTGGCGGCCGGTGCGGAATCCGAGCAGGCGCTGAACCGCTCGCTCATGGTGGACGTCACCACTCGCCTGCTCTTCCCCTCGATGATTGCGCTTTCGCTCTACTTCTACTTCTCCGGACACAATGCGCCGGGCGGCGGCTTCGCCGGTGGCTTGGTGGCCGCGCTCGCGCTCATCCTGCGCTACCTCGCCGGCGGCCGCGCGGAGCTCGATGAAGCACTGCCAATCGACGGCGGGCGCACCATGGGCACCGGTCTGCTGATTTCGATCGCCTCGGTGGTAGTCCCCTTTGCCTTTGGCCATCCGCCGCTGACCACCGGCTACACCAAGCTGCCGGTGCCGCTGGTGGGCGATGTCTCACTACCTTCGGCTTTGGTCTTCGACGCCGGCGTCTACCTCATCGTCGTGGGGCTCACGCTCTACATCCTGAACTCGCTGGGCGCCAAGCTCGACGAGGAAGAGGACATGCGTAAGCAGCGCGCCCGCGACCGCGCCCGCTCCCTCGCGCGCCGCCAGCGCAACCGCGCCACGGCGCAACCCGCAAGCCGAACGATGACCTCCGGAAAGGAGAAATAAACATGGAAGCAAACCTGTTCCTTCTCCTCGCCGCGGGCGTGCTGTGCGGTACCGGCGTCTACCTCATGCTGGACCGCGCGATGACCAAGATGCTGCTGGGCATTTTGCTGCTCGGTAACGGCGCCAACCTGCTCATGCTGCAGGCCGGCGGCAAGGCGGGTTCGCCGCCTATCGACGGCCGCGAGACCGCCCAGTATGGCGATCAAATCGCCGATCCCTTGGCCCAAGGCATGATTTTGACGGCCATCGTCATTTCCATGGCGCTAACCGGCTTCATCCTGACCCTGGCCTACCGCCAGTACCGCTACCGCACCGCCGACGTCATTGAGGATGACGCGGAAGATACCGCGATTGCAGCGATGGCCGCCCGCCCTAGCAATGCCGCGGCGGCACCGGACCACGATGCTTCCAATGACCCAGCCACCGGCCGCGCCACCAAGCAGGGCGACGCCTTTGGCCCCGACTTTTTCGAAGAGCCAGTAAAGGAGGCAAACGATGACTGAGACGCTGCTTCCGCTGGTTAACTTCCTGCTGCCCTATACCGGCTTCCTCATCCCCATGCCGGTTATAATCCCGGCACTGGCTGCGGCCCTGACCATGCTGTGCGCGCGCTTTACCGGCGTGCAGCGCCAGATCGCATTCTTCTCGCTGCTGTTGCTCGCCGCCGCGAACGCACTGCTGATCTTCATCGCCGATACGGCCGGCATTCAAACGCTCCAGGTGGGCGGCTGGGACGCGCCGGTGGGCATCACGCTGGTGGCTGACCGCCTTTCCGCCGTGATGCTATTTACCTCGTCCGTAGTGCTGTTTTCGGTGATGTGGTACGCCATCTCGCAGGGTATTCGCGACGGTTCCAAGGACGAGCCGGTGGCGGTCTTCCTGCCCACGTACATGCTGCTGACCATGGGCGTGAACGTGTCCTTCTTGGCAGGCGATCTCTTCAACCTCTACGTCGGCTTTGAGATCTTCCTCGTGGCTTCCTACGTGCTGCTGACGCTGGGCGCTTCCCCGGCGCGCGTGCGCGCGGGCGTGGGCTATGTGATGGTCTCGATGGCTTCCTCGCTGATATTCGTGCTGGCGCTGGGCTATATCTACGCCGCGGTCGGCACCATGAACATGGCGCAGATCGGGATGCGCATGGAGGAAATCCCGGCCGGTACCCGCACCGCGATTTTCTCGGTCCTGCTCATCGCCTTCGGTATCAAGGCCGCCGTCTTCCCGCTCGAGGCGTGGCTGCCGGACTCCTACCCCACCGCGCCTTCGCTGGTGACGGCAGTCTTCGCGGGCTTGCTCACCAAGGTCGGCGTCTACGCAATTATCCGCGCCCGCACCTCCATCTTCACCGCTGGCGGGCTGGACCAGCTGCTCATGTGGGTTGCTCTCGCCACGATGCTGGTGGGTATCTTGGGCGCCATCGCACAGTCCGATATCAAGCGACTTTTGTCTTTTACCTTGGTCAGCCACATTGGCTACATGATTTTCGGCGTCTCGCTGGGCACTGCCGAGGGCCTGTCCGGTGCCATCTTCTACGCGGTACACCACATTCTGGTCCAGACCGCACTGTTCCTGGTAGTCGGCCTCATCGAGCGCCAGGCGGGCACCTCTTCCCTGCGGCGCCTGGGCTCGCTGATTTATACCGCGCCGCTCATCGCCATTTTGTATTTCATTCCGGCGATGAACCTGGGTGGCATCCCGCCATTTTCCGGATTCCTGGGCAAGGTCATCCTCCTGCAGGCCGGCGCCAACGAGGGTTCCTGGCAGGCCTGGGTGGTCATCGGCGGTGCCGTAGTGACCTCCCTGCTTACCCTCTACGTCATGGTTTTGGTCTGGTCCAAGGGCTTCCTGCGTGACCGCGCCGACGCCCCGGAAGGCAACATCGTGATGGCGCATCCATCGCCGCTTTCCGACGTCACGGATGTCGTCGAATTCGACGAGCGCCAAGACGTCGGCCGCGTGCCCTTTGGCATGCTGGCTTCCACCTGCCTGCTGGTGCTGGCCTCGGTGTCCATCACCTTCCTGGCCGGCCCGATCTCCGGCGTGACCAGCCGCGCCGCCGAGTCTGCGCAGGATGATTCCATCTACCGCTACGCGGTCCTGGGCGATAACGCAGATAACCCCACCCGGCACAAGAACCAGAAGGATCGCTACACCAACGAGCAGGATTCTTTTGAAGTACGCCGTGGGCCCATCAAGGACCCAGCTCCGGCGGTAGAAACTGCGCCTCAGGAACAGCCCAAATCACAACCCACCGAAAGCGAGGCGAAGTAATGAAATTTGCTGGACTCCGCCACCGCTTCCGCCCCTGGTTCATCGCGTGGATCACCGCCATGTGGTGCCTACTCATGGGCGAGGTCACCGTAGCCAACCTAGTTGGCGGACTACTGGTGGGCCTGTTCGTGGTGCTTGCGCTGCCACTGCCTGCCATGCCGATTGCCGAGCTGAAGGTCTCCTGGGGCAAGCTAGCCTTATTCATGGTGGGCTGGACCATCGACTTATTCCACGCCTCGTTCAAGGTGGCCTGGCTGGCGGTGCGCCCGCAAGATCCACCGAAGACGGCCATCCTCGAGCTGCCGATGCGCCTGGACAGCGAGTTTATCTTGTCTCTGGCGGTTAGCCTGTACAACCTGCAGCCAGGCGGCACGGTAACCGACATCGACATCGCCAACCGCATGCTGACCATCCACGTCCTGGACGCGGCGTCGGAAACCGCTTTAGAGCGCGAAATCGCGAACGTCGCGGGGCTCGAAGCAAGCATGATTGAGATTTTTGAAAGGAGCCACCCCTAATGGATCCCCAGCTTTATGACATTCTTCTGGGCGTTGCCGCCGGCATCTTGGTCGTGGCCTTCCTGATTACCACCTGGCGGATTATCACCGGCCCGAATTCGCTGGACCGCCTAGTGGGCATGGACGGGTTCGTGGCCATGTTCCAATGCGCGATGGCCGCCTATATTTGTTGGACGCTGAACACCTCGGTGGTCTCCGCGATGCTGGTCGTGGCCCTTTTGGGATTTATCTCCACCGTGTCTGTCACCAGATTCCGAAAGAGGGATGCCTAGTGAGCTATCACCTTTTCGCCGACATCATCTCGATCATCTTGATCCTCGCCGGTGCGCTTTTGGTGCTGGCAGCCGCAATCGGCGTCGCGCGCTTTCCCGACACCATGTCGCGCGTGCATGCCATTTCTAAGCCGCAAACGACAGGTCTCATCTTGAGCATCCTGGGTGCATTCTTCCGCGTCACCGGCGCAGATTCCTTCGGCCCGGCAGAGCGTGGTGATCTGGGAATCCTGTTGTTGCTGGTACTGTTTGCCATGATTACGAGTCCCGTTACGGCGCAGCGCACTTCCCGAATCGCGCGCCGTGAGGGCCTCTACGGGTCGCCGGAACTGATGTCCCGAAACGACAAACCAGCAACCCGTGCTTTGCGTAAAAAATAACCTTTGAAGGGAACAGCAGGTGAAAAAGCTCTACGGCTTGCCCACGTTGGCTACTGTCCTGACGGCCTTCGCCGCCTTCGTGATTTACCGCTTCAACGTCTCGGATGAGCGCGGGCGCGCCTTCTTTGGCAGGATTCCTTTCGACCTGAAGATCTACCAGCTCGCCGGCGCCGACGTGAAGGCGGGCGGCGATCTTTACGACGCCCCGTATATCCACAACTTTCCTTTCACCTACCCGCCGTTTGCAGGCTGGTTCTTCGAGTGGATGGCTGGTTTTTCCGACCATGGCCTGATGGTGACTTGGCAGTGGATCACGGGCATCGCTCTTTTCGCCGTTATCATGCTGGTCATCCGCGAGCGTGGCTACAAGATGGGCCCAGCCTCTTGGTTCGTAGGCCTCGCGCTGCTTATAAGCAGCTTGGCTACTGATCCGGTAAACGGCACCTTCTTCTATGGCCAGATCAACATCCTTTTGATGTTCCTGGTCTCCCTCGACCTGCTACCGCGTAAGTTGCGCCTGCCTGGCATCGGCATCGGCCTTGCCGCTGGCATGAAGCTAACGCCTGCTTTCATGGGCCTGGTTTTGTTATTCCAGAAGCGCTGGTGGTCCGCCTTCGCTTGCGTGTTTACCTTCTTCTTTACCGTCTACGTGGGCGTGCAGACCATCCCCGATGCCTGGGATTTCTGGACGGATAAGATGTTCAATTCTGATCGCGTGGGCAACCTGGACCACCCCGGCGCGAAGTCATTGCGCTCGATCATCGCGCGTCTCAACGGCGAAGAGAACACCGCGCTGTGGGTCCTGGCCGTGGTCATCGTGGTGATGGTGACCATGCTGGCGCTGCGCACCGCCTGGATCAATAAGAATTCCTCCGCCGCGCTGGCGCTGGCGGGCTTGGCCACCTGCTTGGTCTCGCCTTTTTCCTGGTACCACCACTTCGTCTGGGTAGTACCGCTCGGCGTATGGGTGATGCTGGCGGTCAATGAGGCCGTCGGCAAGCGTCTGCCCTCCTTCTGGGGTGCGCAGCTGGCGGGCCTGGCATCCTTCGTGGCGTTGCTGCTCGTGGAGCTGCCCTTCGTCTCCCCACCGGTGTGGCGCTTGATGTCCTCCCATGGCCTAGAGGCCATGGAGAACCTGCATCCGTGGGCATGGCTGCTGTGGCCTTTTGCATGCTTCCTCTACATCGCGGTTTATGGCATTTGGGGGTGCTTCCCGCACGGCAAGCCATCCGGCAAGCATGCCGCACGCCAGAGTAACGTGGCGGACTACCCCACCGACGTGCGCATTCCGGTAGTGCGCAAGTAGGCCGAGCCTTGAGGGGCCTAGAGCGGACGGAGGCTATCCATCTCCTTACTCGTGGCCTCCACGACCTTCTGCCAGCTGCCGGTCTCCTCGTAGAGGCGGCGCTGGCGTTCATAGCCGGCCCCGCGCTCGATGATTTCGTGGATGAGCTGCAGCTCGGCCTCGCAGCCCAGCTCGCGAGACAGAGGAGTTAGCTCCTCGACCAAGTCAACCAACTCGTCTTTGACCCAGCGTTCATCCGTTGCGCGAGAGGTAATTACCAAGGCGTTCATGCCATAGCGGGCGGCGCGCCACTTATTCTCAGCCACGTGCCACGGCTGCAGCGTGGGCAGCTCCTGATCTGTATCAAGCATGCGGTCATAGTGGACCACCAAGCAATGCGTGAGCGCGACGATGGCCGAAAGTTCGCGGAGATTAGATGAGGCATCCGAGATCCGCACCTCGATGGTGCCCCACTTTGCCGCCGGGCGAATATCGAAGTGCATCGAGCCGGTGTGGTTGATAACGCCGGAGATGGCTTGATCCCGCATATAGTCCTGCCACTCGCGCCAATCCGCAAACTGATAAGGCATGCCGGCGGTGGGCAGCTGCTGATAGAGCATGGTGCGGTTGGAAGCATAACCAGTATCCATGCCCTCCCAGCCTGGCGAGCAGGCAGAGATTGCAAGCAGGTGCGGATACTTGGTCATCAGCGCATTGATGATGGGCCACACGCGGTCTTCGTGGCGGATACCCACGTGCACGTGGGTTCCCCACAGCAGCATCTGCTTGCCCCAGTACTGGGTGCGGTTGATGATTTCGGAGTAGCTTGCCTTCTCCGAGACAGGGTTCTCGCGGTAGTCCGTGAAAGGGTGCCCGCCGGAGGCCCACAGGGCCACGCCCATTCCTTGAGCAGCGGCACGCACATGCTCTAGCTTGTGCGACAAATCCGCGATTGCTTCCGGCACCGTGTGGCAAATTCCGGTGACCAGTTCCACGGTGTTTTGGAGGAATTCCTTCTCCAGCTGGATTTCGGGCGTGGCCGCCTGCACGCGTTCAATCAGCTCGGCGCCGCGCGGGACCAGATCCCAAGAGTGCGGATCGACAAGGGCTACTTCCCATTCAACGCCCAAGGTGGGCCCGGCCGAACGGGTGAAGGATTCTTCCGGAATGTTCACCCTTGTGAGTCTATCCGCAGCAAGGTCCAGCTAGAGCATTTTCTTATGCATTAAATGCACGGTGGATTTTGTCTTTTATTCCACCGTGCATCTATCTTGCGAATCTTTTAGGCCTGCGGGATGGCCAGAACTGCAACGACTGCGTTGCCCTTGGTGAATTCAGCCTTGAGCTCTGCCGGGTACTCGGCGATGGCACCCTCCGGGATGGACTGCGCGCCGTAGAACTGCGCTGCGGTCTCGCGTGCGAGGCTCTCTGCGTCCTTATCGCCTGCCGGGAAGTAGACGGTGGTCTGCGGAACGGTGAGGATATCGCCGGCCAGGTTGCCCACCTCGCCGATCTTGAAGCCCTTCTCCTTCAGCTTGTCTGCCTGCTCTGCAGCGAAGTTCGCGCGGCCGGAGTTATTAAAGACGTTGACCGGGATGTCCTTGGCGGCGCGCTCGGCACCCGCAGCGCTTTCTGCACCTACAGCGCCAGCAGCGCCGGCAGCGGCACCGTCCTTGTTGGCTGCCTCGCGGCCGGCTACATCCTGGCCTTCCTTGGCAGGCTGTCCGGCTGCGTCTTGGCCAGCCTTGGCATCCTGCGTGCCCCGCGCGGCACTGCCGGCAGCACCCGGCTGCGCAGATGGGCCGCCCTGTGCGCCGGGCTCGCCCTCGGCGGGAGCCGGCAGCGTGGCGACGCCGGTGCTGCCGGTCTGGGCAGTATCGGTGGAGTCTTTGGAGGTCAGCGTGTAAAGGCCCCACATGCCGAGCATGACAGCAACGGCAATGAGCACCATTGCGAAGCCGCGCAGCGGCAGGCCGCTAGACGAGCTGCGGTGCGCACCCGCCTGTTTGCTCGGCGTGGAGGTGGATTCTGCTGCTTTATCTGAATTCACATTAGTCACAGCAGCAACCCTAGTCTCTAATTAGGGAAATCTGGTGCATCCTCCCGCGCGGCGCGCCGCACCTCCTGACGGCCGTCCCGCACGCGCCGCAAGCGCGCAACCAGCACCGGATAGGCCTCGGCGGCAGCGGGGGCGTCGAGAAGCACGTTCAAGCGCTGGTGATAACGCACCGGCGAGATATCCAGCTCCGCGCGAATGGCCTCTTCCTTAGGCCCGATACCGCGCGGGGCATGCGATTCGAACTCCAAAATGGCCGCGTCTAGGTCTGACAAGGATTGCATGCCTAAACTGTAGGGCATGACTATTCGCCCCATCGTTATCCACGGCGACCCGGTTCTGCACAATCCCACCGAGCCGGTCACTGAGCCCATCGACTCCCCAGAGCTGCAGCAGCTCATCGCCGACATGTACGAGACCATGGACGTCGCCCATGGCGTCGGCCTTGCCGCCAACCAGGTAGGAGTGAACAAGCGCCTGTTTGTCTACCACTGCCCTGACACCGACGGCCCACACGGTAGCGCCAAGCAGCTTGGTGCTGGAGAAAGCGGCATGCGCAAGGGCTGCGTCATCAACCCGGTGCTGGAGACCTCCGAGATTCCCGAGGGCATGCCTGCCGACGACGGCTCCGAGGACGAAGGCTGCCTCTCCGTGCCCGGTGAGGGCTTCCCCACCGGCCGCGCCGACTGGGCCCGCGTTACAGGCAAGGACGAGCACGGCAACGACATTTCCATCGAAGGATATGGATTCTTCGCGCGCATGCTCCAGCACGAGACCGGCCACCTGGACGGCTACGTCTACACCGACGTGCTCACCGGCCGCTTCAAGCGCCAGGCCAAGAAGACCATCAAGCGCAACGGTTGGACCGAGGCCGGCTGGACCTGGATGCCAGGCGAGGACGAGGATCCCTTCGGCCACGGCGCGTAAATAGACTGCACCCCTAATCGCCCTTAATCGACATGAGCTATATCTTCCGTTCTGATGCCGTCAGCGTCGGCGACCGCGTGGTTGCCCGGCGCGAATTCGGCGGCACCCACTCCGATGTCATCGGCCATGTGCTGAGCACCTCACCGCTTGTCATCCGGCCGCAGGCGGTGGGTGGCTACCCTTCCGACTTGGAGGCGGTGGAAATCCCCGCCGAGCAGCTGAAGATCATCAAGAAGCTCTCGCCGCGCACGGTGCGCAACTCCGAAATCCGCGCCGTCGAGGTGGCAGCCGCGGCAGCGCGCGGCGGGACGAAAGTCTGGACCAATGATGGCCAATGGCTCATGCGCTTCGGCGAAGGCACCGATTCCGCCATTCCTCTGGGCCCCTCCGCAGGTTTCATGCCCGCGCCCATGGAAGAAATCGACGCCTTCTACGCCGCGCACAACCTGCCCACCCGCCTGGCCATCCCGGAGCGCATCGGCAAGGCGGCATTGCGCGTACTCGATAACGAGCCCGCGGCATGGCAGCTCGAGCCCGAGGTCCTCGTGTTTACCCGCTCCCTAGAGACACTGCGAGCGCCGAGCCGCACCTTGACTCCGCGCTTTTCGACGCCACGCTCAGCCAATCCGGCGACGAGCGCGTGTGGCTGGGAATCTCGCTGCTTGGAAACGCCACCCCCTCACAGCTGGAGGCGCTTTTGGCCTGGGGCAAAGCAAACGGTGCGGAGAATGCATTCGTGGAGGTGGAGGCGTCGGAAAGCGCAGCGTTGGCCCTGCTTAGTGAAGTCGGGTTTTTAGAACACCATCGCCGTGGGTATGCCGTGCGCAAAGGCGGTACCCTGTAGTCCATGCGCATAGCCACATGGAACATCAACTCGGTCCGCACCCGCGTGCAGCGGGCGGTAGACCTGCTGTCCAAACACGACATCGACGTGTTGTGCCTGCAGGAGACCAAGGTTGCCGACGATAAGTTCCCTGTCATGGAATTCGAAGCCGCCGGCTACCACGTCACCCATCACGGGCTGAACCAGTGGAACGGCGTGGCCATCGTCTCCAAGGCGGAGCCGGAGGAAGTCTTCTACTCCTTCCCCGGCCAGCCAGGCTTTGCCAAGGACCCAGAAAAGCCGCAGGATTTGGAAGCCCGTGCGGTGGGCGCGCGGATTCGCGGCGTAGAGATCTGGTCGCTCTATGTGCCCAATGGCCGCGAAATCACCGACCGCCACTACGACTACAAGCTGCGCTTCCTCTACGCGCTGGCGCACTACAGCGAGAGCCGCGCGCAGTCGAAGCTGCTGCTCACCGGCGATTTCAACATTGCCCCGCGCGATGAGGACGTCTGGGATATCGAGGCCTTCCGCGGCAAGACCCACGTTACGGAGCCAGAGCGTGCGGCCTTCCAGATGCTGGAGGAGGCAGACCTTGAGGAGGTTACGCGGCGTTTTACGGAAGAGCAGCGCTGGACCTACTTTGACTACAAGTCGATGCGCTTTCAGAAGAACGAGGGCATGCGCATCGATTTCCAGCTGGCTTCGAAGTCCTTGGCCGCGACGGTGGAATCTGCGCAGGTAGACATGGTAGAACGCGCCGGCGACAAGACCTCTGACCACTGCCCGCTGCTGGCAGATTTCGATCTGCCTGACTTCGATTCGGTGCGTTAGGAGCACCTACTGGGGCATGGACTTCTCACTAAACATCGATCTTTCTTTCTGGCAGCTGTTTTTCCTCATCTTGGACTACGGCATCAAAATCTTGGCCATCGGATTTGTGCCCGAAGGCCGCCGACCCTCGAGCTCCACGGCCTGGCTGCTGGCTATTTTGCTGCTGCCCATCGTGGGCCTGCCGCTGTTTTTGCTGATGGGCTCGCCATATATCAATCGCCGCCGCCACCGCATCCAGCAGGAGGCCCATGACCTGATGGAAGACGTCACGGCGAGTACGCCGAATCATCCGCTGGGCAGGCTTTCTCCGGAGGTGGAATCCGTCATTGCGCTCAATCGCAATCTGACGGGTTTCCCGGCGCTCGTGGGCCACAATCGTGGCATTTACGCCGACTACGACGAGGCAATACGCGCGATTTCCAGCGCCGTCGACCGCGCCGAGAAGTACGTCTACATCGAGATTTATATCCAATCCTGGGACGAGGCCACCGATGTCTTCTACCAGGCTCTCAAACGCGCCCGCTCGCGGGGCGTGGAAGTCAAGCTGCTTTTAGACCAGATTGGCAGCCTGAAGTACCACGGCTATTGGAAATTCGGCCGGCGCCTTAGCGCGATCGGCGTCGACTGGCACTTGATGCTGCCGCTGCAGCTGCACAAGCTTCGTTTCCGCCGTCCTGACCTGCGCAACCACCGCAAATTGGTCATCATCGACGGCCAAACGGGCTTTCTGGGCTCGATGAACATGATTAAGCGCAGCTACCGCACCAAGGACCGCTACTGGGTGGACTACATGGTAGAGCTCACCGGCCCGGTGGTCACCTCCATGTCGGCGGTCTTTGCGGTGGACTGGTACCTGGAATCAGAAGAAGCACTTTCTTTGGAGCCGCTGCCTTACGACGACGCGGATACCGAGGACTCCAACTTCCTCCAGCTCATCCCGTCCGGCCCGGGTTACACCACGGAGCCGAACCTGCGCATGTTCAACTCACTGGTGCACCACGCCAAAGACCGCCTGGTAATGGTTTCGCCTTATTTCGTGCCCGATGAATCTTTGATGGAGGCGGTCACCACTGCCTGCTATCGCGGCGTGGACGTGGAGCTTTATGTCTCGGCCAAGGCGGACCAGTTCATGGTCAACCACGCGCAGTCCTCCTACTACCAGGCACTTTTGGAGGCAGGGGTGCGGATCTTCCAATTCCCAGAGCCTTTCGTGCTGCATTCGAAGTTCATCATGACGGACCCAGACGAGCCGGGCCGCCACCCGCTGTGCATGTTCGGCTCCTCGAATATGGACATGCGTTCTTTCGGTTTGAACTACGAATCCACGATGCTGGTGGCCAAGGGCAACTTATTGGCGGAGTTTAACCAGCTTGCTAGCAACTACCGCGCGGTGTGCCATGAGCTGACCTTGGAGGAATGGAACGAGCGCGGCTTCGTGCGCCGTTACATGGACAACGTGATGCGCCTGACCTCGGCGCTGCAATAGCGCCACCGGCACCGTCAGCGCCGCCTGGGCCGCCCTCCCCCGCACACTGCCTGCGCTCCCGTCGCGTTTGGCCCCTTCCCCACTAAATACCCAGACCTGGAAATGCAGCTCTCTGCTGGAATGAGGGGCGTCGGCAAGCGCAGCGATCCACGAACAGGAGGTCTGGGTTTTCAGCCCTGGGTAGATAGCCAAATGGTGAGGAAGCACGCTGCAAATGGCGACGAGTGACAAAAGGCGCTGTTGAAGACAACAGCGCCAATGTAGCCAGGAGTGGCCAAGAGATCATGCGTCTCGCTTTTCAAGCACGAAGACGCCGAGGATCCACAGCGCTACCGCCCAAACGATGAAGACGATGGCGCTTCCCGCCGAGGAGTCCCATGGGACGTTTTCCGGCACAGTGTCCGAAGCCCAGTTGCCGAAGGCGGAAAATGGCATGTAGGGGATGAGGTCGTCGCCGACCTTCGGCAGCAGGCGCACGACGTTCTCAATGCCCAGGTAGAGAATCAGGGACAGTGCCACGGTGCCAGCGGTCTGGCGCAGCAGCCAGCCCAAGCCCTGCACAAAGATCACGACCATAAAGCCCAGCAGAGGTAAGAGCCACAGTGCGCGCTTGCCGCCGTCTTCTTCGAAAGGCTTGTAGATGTCCGCGATTTCCTTGGATGCGGAAAGGTCCGAGACAAAGTAAATCAGCACCAGCGCCAGAAACAGGATGACCGCCGCAATAACCGCGTACATCAGGAGCTTGACCAGCGCGACGATGGAGCGATTCGGGTTCGCCATGAAGACCGTGGACTGCAGTCCGAAGCGGTATTCGGTGGTCACGATCATGATGGCCTGGATCATGATGATCGGGATGCCCAGCATCAGCAGGATGGAGTTCATGCCCTCGGCAGTAAGCGGGCTAATCGGCATCGCTGGGTCCATCTCAGCGTTGAGACCGTTGAACAGCGCCCACAGGAAGGACAGGAGAAAAATCAGGCCGGTGGTCCAGTAGAAGGACTTGGTGGTGCGCAGCTTGGTCCACTCGGCGCGGAGGGTATTGATAATCACTTTTAGCATTCCTCCTATGCGGCAGGCTGGTTAGGCTGGTTCGGCTGCCCAGCACCTGGGGTGCTGGCGTGGTACTGCACGTCCTCGCCGGTCATGCGCATGAACGCATCCTCCAGCGAAGCGCGCTTCAGGCTAAGCTCGTTGAGCGGAACGCCTGTGGAATATGCCAGCTGGCCGATGAAATCGGTGCTGACGTCATTGATGATGAGGGTCTTGCGACCTTCCTCGTCGCTGCCGTCTGTATAAGCCACGTTGGCCTCACGCAGCGCGCCGCCGAACTCTTCGAGGTGATCGGAGCGCACGATGACTGAGGAATCCGAGTGCTGCTTTACAAAGTCATAGGTGGACTGGCTAGCCACTAGGCGGCCACGGCCGATGACCACGAGGTGGTCTGCGGTCATGGACATCTCCGACAACAGGTGGGAGGAAATCAAGACGGTACGGCCCTCTGCCGCGAGCGCGCGGACCAAGGAGCGAACCCAGCGAATACCTTCTGGGTCGAGGCCGTTGACCGGCTCGTCCAGGATGAGGATTCCCGGGTCACCCAGCAGGGCGCCGGCCAGGCCGAGGCGCTGGCCCATGCCGAGGGAGAAGCCGCCGGCCTTCTTACCGGCGACGTCGGAAAGCCCAACCAGCCCCAGCACCTCGTCCACGCGGGAAGTAGGAATGCCGTTGGACTGCGCCATCCACTTCAGGTGGTTGGCCGCGGTGCGGTTCGGGTGCACGGCCTTGGCGTCGAGCAGCGCGCCGACCTCCCGCAGCGGGCTCTTCAACTCGCGGTAGGCCTTGCCGTTAATACGGGCCTGACCCGCCGTGGGGGTATCCAGGCCCAGAATCATGCGCATGGTCGTCGACTTGCCCGCACCGTTCGGACCTAGAAAGCCGGTCACGATGCCTGGCTCCACCTTAAAGGTGAGGTCGTCTACTGCGCGGACAGACTTATATTGTTTCGTCAGTCCCTCAACTTCAATCATGCTGTCAAGGGTGCCATAGTTTCAGCCTCCTCACCGAGGTTGGCCCGCAATAAAGGCCCGCAAGGAGGGGATGGCCTCACGAAATGCCCCCAACAGAGGTAAATTTTCCACCTCGTCGAGGTGCACCCAGCGCAGCTCGTTGGACTCCTCGTTGGCAATAACGTCCAACGGCTCATCGCCACGGGTGCGTGCGATGACGGTGGTATAGGTCCAGTTGCCGGGCAGCTCGCCCACTGCGGGATAGGGCCCGGCGGTGACGCGCTCGCCGAGCACCAGGACGTCGGCAGGCGCGATGGCGCATTCCTCCTGCGTTTCTCGCAGTGCAGCCGCAACGGCGCTTTCGTGGAAATCCCGCGCGCCGCCGGGAATGCCCCAGGTGCCGCCGTGGTTGGTCCACTCCGCACGGTGCTGGAGCAGCACGCGCTCGCCGGCAAGGAGGAAAAGCCCGGCCGCGCCAAACTTGCCCCATAGCTTTATCCCGCCCGGGCCGGCTGCCCAGCCATCGCCACTTATGTGCTCTCCTTGCTTCATGGCGCCCATCCTACGATCCTCTCGCTGCATGCGACAGCGTGCAGCGACAGCGCACAGCGGTGGCGTGCATCACCAAAGCGGCGCGGAACTGCGCTATTCTATGGGAATGACTGGCACAGGGTTGGAGGATGCTGCCGCACGTCCCAGCGAGCATCCGGCCGCGCACGAAGCGCATCCAGGCGATCACTGGCTCGACGAAGTCACCGAGCCCGCTACCCCGGCCTTCAACAACGCCACGCAGCTGGCCATGAACTCCTTCGCTGGCCCGGCGCGGTTGGCCCGCCGTCTCTACCACTTCGCGGCCACTACCCCAGGCAAGCTTTTTACCGTCACTGTGATTCTGACGGTGGCGCTCGCCGCCGCCGGCTTGTCGATGTCGAATACTTCCGCCAGCCGCCACGAGGCCTTGGACGAGCTGCTCAATTCCACCGAGCCGATGTCTAACGCGGCGCACCACCTCTACACCAACCTTTCGCTGGCGGATACCGTCGCCACCACGGGCTTCGTCCAGGCGGGCGTGGACTCCGAGATCAACCGCAAGCGCTATAACAAGGCCATCGACGCTGCCTCCGTGGCGGCCACCGAGTCCGTTTTGGGCACCAACACTAACGACGCCCGCATTCGCGAGCTGGTCACCTTTATCCAGCGCGAGCTGCCCGTCTATACCGCCCTGGTGGAAAAGGCGCGAACCAACCACCGCGCGGGCAATGCGGTGGCGAACTCGTATATGTCCAACGCCTCTTCGCTGATGAGTGACAAGATCCTGCCCGCGGCCGCCGAGCTTTTCTCGCTCACCACGGCCAAGGTCAAGGAGCAACAGCAGCGCCTGACCAGCCCCCAGTGGGTCCCGCTTTCCGGCTTAGTGGCGGCGCTTTTCTTCCTCTTTGTCGCACAGTGGTGGCTGTGGCGCCTGACGCGCCGCCGCTTCAACCGTGGCTTCTTAGCCGCCAGCGTGCTGCTCTTCCTGGCGCTTTCCTGGGCCGCGATGGCGAACTTCGCCACCTGGAGCTCCGGCTATCACGGCTTCGAAACGGTCTCCCGTCCGTGGGACTCGCTCACCGCCTCCCGGATTGAGGCCCAGCAGACCCGCACCTCGGAGACCCTGGCGCTGGTCCTGCGCTCCTCAGAGTCCGACATGACGGTGCGCTTTGGCTCGACGGTCTATTCCATCAACCAGGCCCTCGAGGACTACGAAGCCGCGCTTGCCGACGACGACATTCCCGTCACCGATCCCGCCCTCCTGCCAACCGCACAAAGCGCCACCAAAGAATGGGAGGCCTCACACGAGGTCTTCATGAACGCGCTTGCCGACGGCCACTATGACGACGCTATCCACGAAGCCACGGCGATTACCCCGGACGGCGCTCCGACCACCGCGAGCTCCTTCAACGACGTGGATTCCGCGCTGGCGGAGCTCATCGGCGAGGCGCGCGTGGCCATGCGTTCCTATCTGGAAGAAGGCCTCAACGCGATGACCATGGTGGCCACGGCCGTATTCTTGCTGACCATGGGCGCTATCATCGCCGTCTGGTTGGGTATTCGTCCGCGACTCCAGGAGTACCTCTAATGGCTCATTCCACTCGCCTTCTAGCCGTCTTATCTGCGGCCGCCCTGTGTGCCGCCTCCTGCGGTGTCCCCGACTTAGGCAGCAAGGAGGAAAGGATTCCGCGCGCTTCCTTAGACGCAGAGGCTGGCCCTCCCCTTCCCGATAACTCCATCTTCGAGCCCGCCGGCAGCGCCGAACCCCGGCCGGTATTGGACGCGCCGCTGAAGGGCACCTATAAACCGGACGGCAAGAGCGCGAAGGAAAGAATCCCTGCCATTTATAAGCGCGGGCGCATCATCGTCGGCGTGGACCGCTCCAATAACCTGATGAGCTACCGCGACACCGCAACGGGCGAGGTGCGTGGCTTTGAGGTGGATATCGCGCGCGAGATTGCCCGCGATATCTTCGGCGACCCGGACAAGGTTGACTTCCGCTTCGTCGAGTCCTCAGAGCGCACGAGAGCGCTCAACGACGAAAGCGTGGATATTGTCATTCGCACGATGTCCATTAGCGCCGAGCGTCAGCGTGAGGTTGCGTTCTCCGCGCCGTATATGACCACCAAGACCCGCCTATTGGTGCTGACCAGCTCCGGCATCCGCTCGATCGATGACACCGCCGGCAAGACGCTGTGCGCGGTCCAGGGCTCCACCATCGTGGACACCATCCGCCGTGAGGCCTCCACCGCGAATATCCTGCAGACCCGTGCCTGGGGAGACTGCCTCATGGCGCTGCAGCTCAACCAGGTCGACGGCGTGGTGGCTGACGACGCCCTCCTCTCGGGCATGGTGGCCCAAGATTCCTATACCTCGATCGTCGGCGAGCCGCTGACCACGGAGGACTACGGCGTGGCCGTGCGCAAGCCCGATTCCACCCATGATTCGCGGCCGCTGCTGCGCCAGGTCAATTCCACCCTGGAGCGCATCCACAGCGACGGCACCTGGGACAAGCTTTTTGATCGCTGGCTCGGTGACTACCTGGCCAAGCCGGCTTTGGGCAGCCCTGACTACCTAGACGATGAGGAGGCATAAGCGTTGAGCCCTACTCAAGGCCATAGCTTCAGCGAGGACGAGCTCGACCACTTGGAGCCGGAGAAGCTGGAAGAGCCCAGCGAGCACGCGGACGATCAAGCGACGGCGGCGGCGATGCACACGGCGTCCAGTGCGGCGTCGGCTAGCGCGGCGCATGATGCCACCCAAGCAGTGCCCTTCGACCCGTTTGCAGATGAGGAGGGTACCTCGGCCGTGGCCTTCGACCCCTTCGCGGACGAGGACGGCGCGGATGCGGACAGCGACTTCAACGACCCGGATAGTATCGGCGCCCTGATTGCGGAGCTGGGGCAGCTGCGTGACCGCCGCAAGCAGGAGGATGCCTCGCAGCGCTCGCGGCGCGCGGCCATCGATACCTTCCGCCAGCGGCGTGCGGCCAAGCGCACCGACCGCGAGGTGGCCGACGGCATGGCGCGCTTGCCTTTCATCGTGCCGCGCAACCCTACGGCGGCGCTCATCGACCCCGCAAAGGAGAAGGTTGCCCCGCCGCAGCTTTCTCCCGGCGATATCGTGGCAGGTCAGTACGAAATTCTGGGCGTTATTGCCCACGGCGGTCTGGGCTGGATTTACCTGGCTAATGACCACTTCGTCTCCGGGCGCATCGTGGTGCTCAAGGGCATGCAGGCGGAAAAGTCATCAGACGAGACCGCCACCGCAGAGGTCGAGCGCGAGTTCCTGGCGGATATTACGCACCCGGGAATCGTGAAGATTTTCAACTTCATCGATGACCCCCGCGTGGACGGCGGCTTCATCGTAATGGAGTACGTGGGCGGCCCCTCGCTCAAACAGCGGCGCAACGACCAGGCAGACCGCCTGTTCCCGGTCGATACCGCGATTGCCTACATCTTGGAGCTGCTGCCGGCGCTGGACTATCTCCATGCCCGCGGGGTGGTCTACAACGACTTAAAGCCTTCGAACATCATCATCACCGAGGACCAGGTCAAGCTGATTGACCTTGGCGCGGTCTCCGGCATCGGCGCCTTCGGGCACATCTACGGCACGAAGGGCTTCCAAGCCCCGGAGATTGCCAAGGATGGCCCCTCGGTAGCCTCCGATATCTACACCATCGGCCGCACGCTGGCCTGCCTGACCTTCCATCTGCCGCAGGAAGACGGCGTCTACTTACCCGGACTGCCCTCCCCTGCCGAGGAGCCGCTGCTGCGCCGCTACCTCTCCTTCTACCGGCTGCTGCTGCGCGCCACGGACCCAGATCCGGCCAAGCGCTTTCAGAGCGTATCGCAGCTGCGGGACCAGCTCTTTGGTGTGCTCCGCGAGGTCATCGCCCTGCGCGATGGCGTTCAGCATCCCTCGCAGCACTCGCTGTTTTCCCCACAGCGTACGACCTTCGGCACCAAGCACCTGGTCTTTCGCACGGACCAGCTGATTGACGGCATCGACCGCACCGTGCGCATCACCGCCTCCGAGGTGGTCTCGGCGCTGCCGGCGCCCCTGGTGGACCGCTCCGACGTGGGCGCCGCGCTCCTGCAGGGTGCTTCCTACACGGAGCCGCAGGAAGCCCTCGAAACGCTGCGTCAGGCCATGCAGGCCCCGGAGTACGAGGAATCCGCAGAAATCCCGCTCGGCGTGGTGCGTTCCATGATCGACCTGGGTTATACCGGCCAGGCCCGCGAATGGCTCGCCTCGATTGAGGACAAGCTCGGAAACGATTGGCGCTTCCAGTGGTACTCCGGCGTCGCCGTGCTGCTTCTCGACGACTATCGCGCCGCCCAAGTGCACTTCGCGAACGTCCTCAACCTACTGCCGGGCGAGCCGGCGCCGAAGCTGGCTATCGCGGCGATTAACGAGCTCATCTTGCAGCAGCTGGGCTACAACGAAGTCTCGCTCATCGATCCTGCCATCGCGCGGGCTTGTGCGAACCTCACTACCAGCCTGGACGAGCTGCCGAACGAACTGTTTACCGACGATCGAGGAATCTGGGATCACGTCACCGATGACCCGGCTCACCTGCGTTTTAACTCGATGCGTCTGTACGGAATCGTGTGGGCCACCTACCCGACCACGGTCTCATCCGCTTTCGGCCTGGCCCGCCAGCTGCGCTCGGAGCAGCAGGTGGAGCTGGCCGTGACGACGCTAGATCGCGTGCCCAACGCCTCGCGCCACTACCGCATGGCCCGGCTGACCACCATTTTGCAACTGGTACTGCACGATCTTTCCGAATCTCGTATCCGCCGCGCTGCCCGCCGTCTGGAGGAGATCCCGCAAAATGAGCCGCGATTCTTGCAGGTCAAGGCGGCAGTCATCTCCGCGGGCCTGAACTTCCTCCGCGACTGTGACCTCGATGCGGCGGCCTCTCCGAACGACCTCTTCGAGTTCGCCTTCACGCAGCGTGGCTTACGCTACGGCTTGGCCGATACTCTGCGCGCCTTGGCCCGGCAGGCGCCCTTCGCGCGGCACCGCTACACGCTGGTGGACCTGGCGAACCAAGTGCGGCCTGTGACCAACTTTTAGCCTGGTCCGCCTCCGCGGCCCGGCCCCACGGCCCGGCCCTCCGCCATGGCCGCCTTTCCAAATGGTGAGGTCAACCGCTCCAAACGCCACCTCAACAGTCACCACCAGTCCCAGCAACGAACACTGGCCCCAATAGTCACATCGCGACCTCACCATTTGACTATTCGCGTCGTGCCTCAGCCCAAATGGTGAGGACCACATGGTGAGGTGAGTGATCACCAGCCCCAGCAGACAGCGCCAGTCACAGTAGTTACAGCTCGACCTCACCATCTAGGCCAACCACCTGCAAATGGTGAGGACCCTGGTGAGAGGAAGCGCCTACGCCTGGCGCACCACTTGCTGCAGTCCCCGCTCACGGCCAGACACCCAAGTTGCCCGCAAATCTGCGAGGAACTTCTGCGGCTGATGAAACAGCTCAGTCGAAGTCACACGGAATACCGTGTAGCCGGCATTCTGCAATCGCACCTCGCGGCGACGCTCTTCCACGATTACCCGCCGGGTATCCGAGCCATAGGTTTCGCCGTCATACTTCACGGCTCCATCAATTTCCAATACCAGCCAACCATCAATCAGAACATCAACTCGAACACTGGGAATCACCCAGACTTGCTGTTGGATGGAATGACCCATCTTTGCGTGTGCCAATAACGCGATACATAATGCCTCGTAGGGCGACTCGCATTGACCAGAGAGAAGCGATATAGCTCGACGTGCTTCAGCGATATCTTTGACCCGCCCCATAGTTTCGAGGCAATCCATAGCCATAGCCTTAGCAGCCTCGACATCGAGTTCAGGATGCATCCGGAACCATGATTCGAGTGCCACGAAGCCGCGAATCCAGCCTTCGAAGCGCGCGACATCCAACGCGGCGCGCAAAGCAGACGTCACGCGAACGCCCTGCGCCTTCTCGACCATAGAATCTGGCAGACGCATCTTCTTGTAACTTCGGCCGTGGCCCCAGTCTCTCCGCGGCGGCATAACGCCAGAGCGCAGAGCGAGCGTCACCGGCTCCTCGCCGCACCGCGGCGGAAGGACCCACAACCCATGCACCCGCGCCGCCGAAACTCCCACGAGCACAGCCCGCCTAGCACAATGGCCCGCCCGCAAACACCGCGCCAGCTGCTCTTCATGCCAAGGAAGCGACTGCCCTTCTACTACTCCCCCGAATTGTTCCATAGGGCTAGTCCACTAGCCGGGCCAGTACTAGCGCAAGAGGGAATTGGCGCAACAGGTCAAATCTGTGGATAACTCATCGCGACGAAGGGGCCAACCACCAGGTTGGCCCCTTCCAAACGCGGACTAGTACAGCCCCGCCTCACGCGCCATATCGGCGATTTCAGCGGACTTCTGTGCGATAGCCAGCTCCTCGTTGGTCGGCACCACGAAGACCTTGACCGGCGAGTCCGGCGTGGAAATCATGCGCGGCTCCTTCGAGCGCACAAGGTTTGCTTCCTTATCAAAGTGGATGCCATACATTCCCAGGTTGAACAGCGAATCCTGGCGCACCTCAGTGTCATTTTCGCCCACACCCGCGGTGAAGGTGATCGCATCCAGGCGGCCTAGCGCAATCATGTACGAGCCGATGAAGCGGCGCAGCTGGTGGATGTAGATGTTGTATGCCAGCCATGCATCCTGGTCCTCGGCTTCGATGCGCTCACGCAGCACACGGAAGTCGTTGACGCCAGAAATGCCCTTCACACCGGATTGCTTGTTGAGCAGGTTGTCAATCTCATCGATAGACATGCCCGCCTGGCGGGAGAGGTGGAAGATGATGCCCGGGTCAATGTCACCAGAACGGGTACCCATTGCCAGACCAGCCAGCGGGGTAAGGCCCATCGAGGTGTCAATCGGGCGGCCATGGCGGATTGCTGCTGCCGAAGCACCGTTGCCCAGATGCAGCGTGATCTGGTTGACGCGCTTCGGGTCCTTATCCAGAAGGCGCGGAACCTGCTGGGAGACGAACTCGTGGGAGGTGCCGTGGAAGCCATAGCGACGGATGTCGTACTTGGAGGCCACCTCGTTGTTGATGGCGTAAAGCGCAGCAGCCGGCGGCAGGGTGTTGAAGAACGCGGTATCGAACACGGCCACGTGCGGAATGTTCGGCAGCATCTTGCGAGCCACGCGAATGCCGTCCAGGTTGGCCGGGTTGTGCAGCGGAGCCAGCGGGATGAGGTCCTCAATCATGGACTCAATCTGGTCCGTAATCAGCTGTGGATCGGAGAAGAGGCGGCCGCCGTGCACAACGCGGTGGCCCACGGCGATGACCTCAACGTCCATCGGGCCGACATTGTGCTGATGCATAATGTCGAACGCGCGCTCCAGGCCGAAAGAGTGGGTAGGAATCTCCAGCTCTTCCTTGTATTCCTCGCCACCAGTCTTGACGGTGACGGCACCCATCGGCTCGCCGACCTGCTCCACAAGGCCGGAGACCAGCGGGGCGTCGGTAGCCTTGCCTGCTGGGTCAACCAGCTGGAACTTGACTGAGGAAGATCCTGAGTTAAGAACGAGTACGTAGGCCATTTACTTGACTCCTGCCTGGATAGCCGTGATTGCGACGGTGTTGATGATGTCCGGAACGGTAGCGCCGCGGGAAAGGTCGTTGACCGGCTTGTTCAGGCCCTGCAGAATCGGGCCGACTGCCAGTGCGCCGCCGGTACGCTGGGCGGTCTTGTAGCCGATGTTGCCCGCCTCCAGGTCCGGGAAGATGAAGACGTTTGCCTGTCCAGCCACCTCGGACTCCGGTGCCTTCTTGGCAGCAACGCCTGGGTCACAAGCGGCGTCGAACTGCAGCGGGCCATCCACCTTGACGGAGGAATCGATACCGCGGGCAGCCTCAACAGCAGCAACTGCACGGTCGACGTCCGGGCCGGAGCCAGAGGTGCCGGTGGAGTAAGACAGCATGGCCACGCGTGGGTCGATGCCGAACTGCGCTGCGGTCTTCGCAGAAACCACGGCGATTTCACCCAGCTGCTCGGCGGTCGGGTTCGGGTTGACCGCGCAGTCACCGAAGGCCCACAGGCGTCCGCGCATCACCATCAGGAAGATGGAGGAAACAACGGATGCGCCCGGCGCGGTCTTGATGATCTGGAAGGAAGGCTTAATCGTGTGCGCGGTGGTGTGCGCAGCGCCGGAAACCATGCCGTCTGCCAGGCCCTTGTGCACCATCATGGTGGCAAAGTAGGAGACGTCCTTCATGGTCTCGCGCGCCTGCTCGAGGGTAACGCCCTTCTTCTTGCGCAGCTCCGCGAAGTCGGCAGCGAACTCCTCTGCCAGCGGGGAGTTCAGGTGGTCAATGACGTCCACGCCGGTGAGATCCACCCCGAGGAGCTCCGCACGCTTGGCGACGTCCGCCTCATCACCCAGGATGGTCAGCTTCGCCACCTTGCCCGCCATAAGCGCTCCGGCTGCCTCGATAATGCGGTCGTCCTCGCCTTCCGGCAGAACGATGTGCGCACCGGCGGCACGGGCTTGGTCAAGCAACTGCTTCTGGAAGACCTCCGCGCTCATTACCGGCGCGACGGACTCGATGGCTGCGAGCGCACCGGGGACAGACGCGACGTCGGTAAACGCGCCTACTACCTCAGCACCCAGGGAACGGGCATGTGCAAGGGCCAGGTCGGAGGTGCGCTGCGGAGCGTTGGAAATCAGAACAAACGGGATGCCCAGGGCCGCTGCGGCCTTGGCGTCAAAGTCCATCACACCCGTGCCCTGCAACACGACGTCGCCTTCTGGAACGGTGACCAGAATCTGGTCCAGGGTGGTGCCCAGGTCATCGAGCTGCGCGAAGGTCGCGCCGAGGTCGGTTGCCAGGGAGGCGATATCGAGGCCGTCGAAACCACGGCCAATGACGCTCACGAGTGCGGAGTTCTGTGAAGACATTTACTGCTAGCCTTTCTCTTCCCAAAGAGTAGACGATGTTGTGTGTTGCGCGTCACGAGGCACAACATACAGTGACCTCTTCACCATACTGGAGATGTCCGAATTTAGCCGTTTTAAAAAGGCTTAGTGCAATCTAAAACACATTTAGGAACCTCCAATCGCCCAGCCACCCGAAAAAGCGGTGTGGTGAGTCACATAAATTGCCCAGAGTGAGAGCCGCGGAGTAGGTTGAATTTATAAGGATTGTTACTTCGGGCAAGACCTAGGATGCTGTGTGCACCGCGCATTCCACTGAACTGTGAAATGCAAAGACCCAGCTTCCTGGGTCTTTTTGTAGTTTTTAGACCTCCTGGGCAGGCCCCAGGAACCTCCGCGAACTGCATTGCGCCCGGTAAGAAGTTCGAAAGGAAATCTCATGTCGACGCAAACGCGCTCTACAGCTGAGGCCATCTTGGATGGCATCGGCGGCGCGCAAAACATTGCCTCTTTCACACACTGCGCCACCCGCCTGCGCTTCCAGCTTAACGACGCCTCGAAGGCCGACAAGGAAGCGCTCGACGCCATCCCCAAGGTGCTCGGCGCCGTGCCGCAAGGCGACTCAAATTACCAGGTAGTTATCGGTGGCGACGTCGCTACCGTCTACGACGAGATCAACGCTTTGTCGGAGATGAAAGACGGCGGCGCTTCGAATGCGGACATCAAAGCCGCGGCCCGCTCGAAGGCGAAGGGCAAGGTTCCTTTTATGGACGAGTTCTTCGAGTACTTGTCCGACTCTTTCCGACCAATTCTGGGTGTGTTGCTCGGCGCCTCGCTGATTATCGCCTTCGCGTCGATCCTCGACGCATTCGGAATCGTCGACTTCCGCGCCGAGGACAAGCCCGCCTCGTGGTTCTTCGTCGACGCCATGTGGCGCTCCGTCTTCTACTTCCTGCCGCTGATGGTGGCCTACAACGCCGGCAAGAAGCTGCGCATCGACCCGTGGGTCCCGGGCGCCATCATGGCCGCCCTGCTGACTCCGGAGTTCTTGGGCCTTTCTGAGAACCCTGCCGTCCAGTGCGTGGTCAACGATACGTTGGGCAGCGAGCAGTGCTCCATTCCTATCTTCGGCATGACCATGCAGCTTCCGGGGTACGGCGGCAACGTCTTCGTACCGTTGATGATGGCCTTTGTGGCAGCGCTGGTCTACCGCTTCTTCCAGAAGATCATTCCTTCGGCTCTGCACATGGTGTTCGTCCCGTTCTTCACTATGCTCATCGTCATCCCTCTCACGGCATTTATCATCGGCCCGTTCGGCGTATGGGCCGGTAACGGCATCGGCGCCGGCCTGTCCTGGATGAATGACAACGTTCCATTCGTCTTCGCCCTGGCTATCCCGATGATCTACCCGTTCCTGGTTCCGCTGGGTCTGCACTGGCCACTGAACGCCTTGATGCTGGTAAACATCCAGACCTTGGGCTATGACTTCATCCAAGGCCCAATGGGTGCTTGGAACTTCGCCTGCTTCGGCGCCACCGCCGCCGTGCTGGCACTGTCCATCCGCGACAAGGACACCGTGATGCGTCAGACCGCCGGCTCCGCCTTGGTTGCGGGCCTGCTGGGCGGCGTCTCCGAGCCTTCTCTCTACGGCATTCACCTGCGTTACAAGCGCATCTACCCGCGCATGCTGGTGGGCTGCTTTGCCGGTGGCCTGACCGTGGCACTTTTGACCCTGGGCACGAACGGCATTACTACCGATGCCTTCGTCTTCACCTCCGTGCTCACCATCTCTGTGTTTAGCCCGATGGCCAAGTACGCCATCGCCATTGCTGTGGCATTCGTCGTGGCCTTCCTGGCGGTCTTCATCACTGACTACCGCTCCCCGGAGGAGCGCGCTGAGGCTAAGGCCGCCCGCGAGGCAGCCGAAAAGGCCGAGCTCGACAACGCCAACACCGCCGACAACGCCGCGCTTGCCGACGCCCCCGCAACCACCGCTGCCGGCGCTGGCGCCGGTGCTGCCACCGCAACGGCCACCAAGGAAGACGCCCCCGCCAAGGCGGCTGAGCCTGCCGCTGGTACCACCACCGACATCGCTTCGCCGTCGACCGGCAAGGTTGTCCCCATGGCTGAGATCGATGACCCGGTCTTCTCCGCCGGCACACTGGGTGATGGCGTGGGCATCGTCCCCGAGAGCAACGAGGTCTACGCCCCCGTCAGCGGCACCGTCATGAGTGCCATGAAGTCCGGCCACGCCTACGGCATCAAGACCGAGGACGGCGTGGAGGTCCTCGTCCACATCGGCATCAACACCGTGAAGATGAAGGGCGAAGGTTTCGCCCCAGCCGTCAAGAAGGGCGACACGGTCAAGCAGGGCGAGCTGCTTGCCACCGTTGACTTTGCCAAGGTCACCGAAGCCGGCTACGACACCACCATCGTCTTGGCCGTCACCAACACCAAGGCGCTGTCCGCCGTCACCCCGGCTGGTCTGAACCACGCCGCCGCTGGCGATACGGTCATCACCACGACCCGCTAAAGGACCCACTAGGAAACCTTTAGCACGCCTCTAACGAACCCTGACTAAGCTGGCTCGATGGAACCACCATCGTGGCCGGCTTTAGTCGTTTTCGCCCTAACCGGTTAACCCCAACCAGAAAGGTGCCCTGTGCAACTGTTGCGCGTGTTCAATAACAACGTCGTGCTCGCGCGGCGCGGTGCGGAAGACGTCATTGTCACCGGCCGCGGCATCGGCTTCCAAGCCAAACCTGGTGCTGAGATTGACCCGGCCAAGGTGGTGAAGGTCTTCGTCCCTGATTCCGGCCGCGATCCGGACCACCTGGCCGCCATGATTGCCGGTATTCCCGGCGAATACGTCCAGCTAGTCATCGACGCCATGCACTCCGTCGACATGTCGGAGACACTGCGTAGCAAGCTCACACTGGTCGTGGCAATTGCGGATCACATCCACGGCGCAGTCAGCCGCGGCAACACCGTGTCCTATCCACTGGAAGCGGAGGTCCGCCACCTCTACGCCGACGATTTTTCCCTCGCGCAACAGCTACTCGCCGCCATCAACAGCGGCCTGCACAAACCTCTGGCTCCTGATGAGGCCGTGGCCATCACCCTCCACCTGGTCAACGCCGGGTTCGCGGTGGGGGATCTCTCCGGCACCTACCGCATGACGGGCCTCATCCAACAGATTCTGGCCGTTATCGGATCTCACAACGATACGGAGCTCAACAGCGAAGATATCTCCGTCGCCCGCTTCATTACCCACCTGCGCTATCTCTTCGTGCGCATGGCGGAGCACCAGCAGCTCGACTCCGACGACCGCCAGGTGGCCACCGCCATCTCCGCGCGCTACCCCGATGCCGTCGAGACCGCCCAGATGGTAGCCAACCTGATTGAGCTGCGCCTCGACAGCACTTTAACCCCCGATGAAGTCTCCTACCTGACGCTGCATATCGCGCGGCTAGAGGAGTCCTCCGCTTAACTAGGCCTAGTCATCGGCGGAGCGGGTCAGCTTCGGATCGACATCGACCACCGGTTCCGGGACTTCAATGACCTCAATATCGGAGACTGCATTGGGCGTCGGTTCCACCGGCTGTGAGTCACCGTGGACGGTTTTATCAGTATTCGGCCCAACAGTAATCTTCCCGGCCGCGAGCGCTGCCCTGTCGCGGGCGGTCTCAACGTCCTCGGCGGTCGTAGCCACCATGCCCATGCGGCGTCCGGCGTAGGCCCAGGGCTTGCCAAACAGGCGCACGTCGGTCTCTTCATAGGATAGGGCGGTGTCGAGGCCGGTGAAGGAGACGTCGTCAAGCTCAGCGTCCGCGTGCAGGATGACCGCAGCACCAGGGCTGACCATCGTCACGTCAATGGGGAAGCCCAAAATCGCGCGGACATGAAGCTCAAACTCAGAGAAGCGCTGCGTGTAGCCGGTCAGCATGGCGGTATCCAAAGGACGCGGTGAGACGGAGGAGAAGTACACCTCATCGCCCGCCACGAAGAGCTCAACGCCGTAGACGCCGCGCCCACCCAACTCGTTGGAGATACGCGCCGCGACGGAGCGCGCATTCGCCAGCGCATCCTCACTCATCGCCATGGGCTGCCAGGACTCCACCAAGTCACCGTTCTCGTGGCGGTGGCCAATGGGCTCACTGAACCACGTGGCCATCTTGCCCGTAGCCGGGTCAATGGAGCGTACAGCAAGGAGCGTGACCTCATAATCAAAGTCAACGAAGCGCTCCACCACCACGCGCTTATTATCGGAGGACACGTGGCGCACCATGGCCCAGGCCTCCTCCACATCTTCTTCTTCCTTAAGAAGGACGTGCCCCTTGCCGGAGGTCGTAATATCCGGCTTCACGATGCACGGCAGTCCCAGCTCCCCCACCGCCTCCTGCAGCTGCTCAGCGGACTCAGCAAAGCGATAGGCCGTAACCGGCAGGCCGATGCTCTCAGCCACCTCACGCACGCTCTCACGGCACTGTGTGAGCTCACAGGCCCGCGCCGTCGGCACGACGGTGGTGCCGAATTCCTCGATACGCTTCAGCGCCTCCACCGCGACGGTCTCGACCTCCGGGACCACGTAGTCCGGCTTGATTCGCTCTGTAAGCTCCCACACCTTGTGCGGGTCCCTGATATCTGCGATGTAGCTAAAGTGCGCGAGCTGCTGCGCCGGCGCTCCTGCGTAGCGGTCCACGGCGTGGACCTCCAGCCCTAAGTTTTGAAAGGCAATTACCAACTGCTTGCCCAACTCGCCCGCCCCCAAAAGAAGCACCTTGGTGGCGTTTCCTGTCAGAGGGGTTCCGATGTGGCCTGCGATGTCGCCTACGGTAGTCATTCTCGAATTATCGCACACTTCTAGCGCTGCATTGCTTGGCGACGTCCCCCAAACCCCCACCTACCCAATCTCACCGTTCCCTCACCCGAGCACCAGCACACAACACGCCCTTCGCCCCAGGATCACCAAAGCCCCCTTCCCCACCGCAGGGAAACGGTGGAAAAGGGGGCTTGGTCTTTAGACTGACCTTCTATGTGTCAGCCGGCCCCTAAGGGCCGACTGGCCCTCGGCGTGCGTCAGCGTCTCTCTTACTTGGAGGAACCGTTGGAAGAACCTGCACCCGGAGCACAAGCATCAGCGATAAGGCCGATAGCCAGCGCACCAGCAGCAACCAAAGCAAGGGTGCTGCCATTGATACCGAAGCGCTTCAGCTGCGCATCAATACCAGCAACCTGGCCAGCCAGCGGGCCATTGAACACACCAGCCTGCTTCTGCAGCTGAGTATTCAAAGCCTGAATCTGGCTATCAATCGGAGCAACAAAGTCCTTCAGACCCGGAATGTTCAGCTGGGAAGCCAAACCAACCGGAATCAGGAACAGCAGCGGGATACCAACACCCAGACCAGTAGCCAAGCAACGCTGGTTCTCATTCGGAGTAGGCTCGTTCGGCTCTCCCGGTTGCTCACCAGCAGGCGTGCCGTTGCCGTTGTTGTCCTGGCTCTTCTCGTGGCCCTTAACCGGAACCTCGGCCTCG
>NZ_KV789192.1:0-145979 GCF_001807495.1 Corynebacterium sp. HMSC08C04
GCGGACTCGCGGTACCAACTACCCCAAATCGACACCTGTTTGTACACCGATTTTCCCGTTTCCCTTAGGAATGCTCAATCCCTGCGTTTTTGAATGGCGTTTAGATCGCTTTATTCGTTGTTCAGCTAGTCGAGACGTTTTCCGTGAGTAGTCCCATTTTGAGCCGGTGGGTAATTGCGTCTATTTGTTTGCATAGCTGTGCAATTGGTGCTTGTCCGTCTCGTGAATGTGCAGGTAGAGACAGTTTCACTGATAGCGGCGCGCCGCCGGACTGATTTATTGCCCGTGGGCGACGGTGTCGGTGACTGTTCCAATTCGCCGTCCTTAGTCTCGGCTTAAAGCACAGTGTCGAAACGCTTCTTATGGATGGATCGCATGAAAGTAGACATTTCGCCGTCGATTTCTCTATTGCGATTGCAGCCGTGGACCGGTTGGTCCTTGGGTAGTGGCGACGAGTGGGGTACGGAGTTGCTATGGGGCTTACGGTGCCGGTGTAGTTTCGGGGAATCGCAACCTCACCGAGGTAAGTCGCCCTTTCAAGTTTTGTCGTTTCGTTTGCGTCGCGGCGGCTCCGACTTCATCGTCTGCGGAGCGTTGAGTCTTAGTCGTTCGGGGTGACCTTATGCTGCGGGCTATAACTCTAAGTCTGCGGCTTGTACGTGGTTGCTGTAACGGGTCGTGCCTGTTTGGTGGTTTGCTCGCGCCAGGGTTATTGCTTTCTGGTCGGGTCCAGGGCACGATAGCTTGAGCATGAATGCTCTAATGCGCGCTGCATTTTAATGTGGGCGAGGCACGGCTTTTGAAAGTTTGGAATGCGGGTCGGCTGTTTTTATTTCTTTTCGGTTTAGTGGGTTGGGTAAAAGATGAGTTTGTAGACGCTCGTAATTTTCCTGGTGAAAAGTTCGATGGGATCGACGTACGAATTACAACATTTATGGGTGAAGGAAATTATGGGCGACTAGTGGCAAGTTTGAGGAGAACTCGCGAGGTTTGCCAGAAAGTGGATCGGTGAATGCGATGTGCGTTGCGGTGAGATGCATTGGGACGCGCATGTCCTCCGCGTCGGCGGGATAGATGACGGGGTACACGGGGTCGCCGAGAATGGGTACGCCGGCTTGCCACATGTGGAGCCTTAGCTGATGGGTCTTACCCGTCTTCGGCTTGAGCGTGTAGCGGGCGAGCGGGGGTTGCTTGCCATGAATATTTTCGTAACCGGTGTTGTCCACAGCGGTCACGTCGGCGAGGATGGTGATCGCGTTTACGGGGCCGTCCACAATGCGCCCTTGGATTTCGCCAGGGGTCTTTTCGATGCGTGACTCCCACACGGTGCCCGCCGCGACGTCGGAAAGCGGGGCGATAGCCTCGTAAGTCTTTTGCACACGCCTTTCCGCAAATAGTGTCTGGTAGGCGCCGCGTACGTCCTTCGTCTTTGTAAATACCAAGATTCCGGAAGTAAGTCGGTCGAGGCGATGCGCGGGTGTGAGTTCGTCGATTCCGGTCTTGCGGCGCATCTGAACAGTGGCCGTCTGGACGATGTGCTTTGCGCGCGGCATCGTTGCCATAAATGGCGGCTTGTCTACTACGAGCAGGTGCTCGTCCTCATAGATGATCGGGATGTCATAGGGCACCGGTGTTTCGGGCGCCGGCATGCGGTAGAAGAACACGTCAGTGTCGGTGCTGAGCAGTGTATCCGAGCGCAGGACCGTTTGGTCGCGCAGAACCACCTCATTGTTGTCGAAGCGCGCCTGGAGCGCCGCGGCGTCGTCAAGCGGACTGCGATGGCGCTGTGCTGTAATCACTTCTTCCAAAAATGCCCAGGCTGTAATTGGGCCGGCCGGTACGCGCACCCTGGTCGGATTCAGACCATCTTTAATTGGCAATGGGCTGAACCCCTTGCGCATATGCACTAGTCTGTTTCCCATGGATTTTGACTCTCTTCTCGCACCGGTAATTGAATTCTTCTCTAACGGCATTGGCGCCGTAATCGCACAGATTGCGGAGTTCTTGTACTCCGTATTTTTCCCAGCTAATGCAGGCGCTGCAACTACTGCGGAGATTGGTTAGTACGTACTAGACTGAGGGTATAACCAGCTGAAAGGAAAACATCATGGCCAAGGAAGACATTGTTGTTGTTGCCGTAGACGGTTCGGAAGCCTCCAAGAACGCTGTTCGTTGGGCTGCTAACACCGCAACCAAGCGCGGCATTCCGCTGCGCATTGCCTCCAGCTACACCATGCCGCAATTCCTGTACGCAGAGGGCATGGTCCCTCCGAAGGAACTCTTCGATGATCTGCAGGCAGAAACTCTGGAGAAGATCGAAGAAGGCCGCGCCATCGCTCATGAGGTTTCGCCGGATCTGAAGATCGGCCACACGGTGGCTGAAGGCTCCCCGATTGACATGCTGCTGGAAATGTCCAAGGACGTCACGATGATTGTCATGGGCTCCCGCGGTATGGGTGGTCTCTCCGGCATGGTGATGGGTTCCGTTTCCGCTTCCGTGGTTTCCCACGCTGCCTGCCCGGTTGTTGTGGTTCGTGATAACAACAACGTCACCGAGCTGAACAAGTACGGTCCGGTTGTTGTTGGTGTCGATGGTTCTGAGGTTTCCCAGAAGGCTACCGCTTATGCCTTCAAGGAAGCAGATGCCCGTGGCGCCGAGCTCATCGCGGTTCACACTTGGATGGACATGCAGGTTCAGGCTTCCCTCGCTGGCCTCTCCGCCGCACAGGCTGAGTGGGCAGACGTGGAGAAGGAGCAGGCAGAGCTGCTCAGCGAGCGCATTGCTTCCCTTCAAGAGGAGTACTCAGGCGTTCAGGTCAAGAAGGTTATTGCTCGTGACCGTCCGGTCCGCGCACTTACCGACGCCGCTGATGGCGCCCAGCTGCTCGTCGTTGGCTCCCACGGCCGCGGCGGATTCAAGGGCATGCTTCTTGGCTCCACCTCCCGCGCACTCTTGCAGTCGGCACCATGCCCGATGATGGTTGTGCGTCCGGACTCCGGAGAATAGAGCGCTAGTTTCTGGGGGTTCCCTGGCAATTAACTAACGATTCATCAACGCTTCGAGGGACGACCTGCGGAAACGCAGATCGTCCCTTTTGTGTTTATATTTTTTGCTGGCACCATAGTGCTTGTAGCTGAAAGAACTAATAAAAGGAGATAGCTATGGGCATGGGCCTAGGATTTTTCGGATCGATCATCGTCGGCATTATCGCTGGCTGGTTGGCAGAGAAGATTATGAAGCGTGATCACGGCCTTCTGACCAACCTGATCGTCGGTGTACTTGGCGGCCTCTTGGGCGCAGGCATTATGTCCTTTGTTGGTTTTGACTCCCCGAATCGATGGATCATGATGATCGTCGTCGCCACCTTGGGCGCTTGTTTGCTTCTGTGGATTGTCGGCCTGGTTACCAAGAAGTCTCCCAAGTAAACAGGGTTAATTAGCGTACATACCGGTTTGTCTATATTGTATAGATGAACCGGTTTTGTCGTTTTAGGAGAGGATATGCCAGAAAAGAAATCGCGCAGGAACCGTCCGAGTCCGCGCAGCCGACTCCTTGAGTCCGCAACCAATCTTTTCACCACCGAGGGCATTCGCGTCATCGGTATTGACCGCATTCTCCGCGAGGCGGATGTGGCCAAGGCATCCCTTTATTCCCTCTTTGGCTCTAAAGACGCCCTCGTCATTGCATATGTGGAGTCGCTTGATGAAAAGTATCGGGCCGATTGGGAAGCCCGTACCGCAAACATGACCGATCCGCACCAGAAGGTGCTGGCCTTCTTCGATAAAGCAATCGAGGAACAGCCAGGAATCGAATTCCGCGGCTCCCACTTCTTAAACGCGGCGGGCGAATATCCACGCCCTGAAACCGATGCTGAACGCGGCATCGTGGCAGCCTGCGTAGAGCACCGCACCTGGGTGCACAACACCATGACTGCGCTGCTTACCGCAAAGAACGGCTATCCTTCTGCCACGCAGGCAAGCCAGCTGCTCATCTTCCTGGACGGCGGCATGGCAGGCGCGCGCCTTACCCGTGAGCTTTCACCGCTGAAGACCGCGCGCGAACTGGCTATTCAGCTTCTTTCTGCGCCTCCTGCTGACTATTCGATCTAAGCTGCTTGCGAGCCTGCGCTACGATGCGCATGTTTTCCTTGCGCTTCGCCTTAGCCTGTTCCTTTGCCTCCTTGCCGGAACGGGCTTTCTTTTTGCGCTTTTCTTCCTTGGAACGCCAGCGGCCGATGGTCTCACGGCGGAAGGCATGGACTTCCTCTGGTAGCGGGTAACGGCGGCGCAGGATTAGCTCATAAACCACTGTCTGGATGAGCGTGTAAAGATACGTCCAGCCCCAGTAGTAAATGATTGCCACCGGGATAGGTGCGTTCATTGCGGTGTTCCACAGCAGCCACGGCACCAAGAAGATGAGCAGGACCGTAAACCAGAGCATGCGGCGGTTGAACTTCTTATCAAACTGCGTGGTCAGATAAGAGCGGTAAAGCGTGATGACCATGTTCAGAACGGTGAACAAAAGCGCTAGCACCAAGATGGGAATCACAAGATCCTTGTGCTCACGGGCGAAATCCGTAATCGGTACTCCGTTGAGCAAGGTGGTGCGGAATGCCGCGACGTCTGCGGGATTTAAAAGGCCCACATGGTCGCTGTTGCCCTCGCGGGAGGCGCGCAAAACCACCTGGTAGAGGCCCAAGAACATCGGCATGATGATGAAGATGGGCAGGCAGCCTACCGCCGGGTTGAATTTGAATCGCTCACGCAGTTCCTTTTGCGCGGTGAGGATCTCCATCGCCTCTTCCACCGTGGTTGCCTCTTTGAGGCGGGCATTGAGAGCGACCTGCTCTGGGCGCATGAGCGCGCCAATGCGCCCCGACTTCACCGAAAGCCAATTCAGCGGTGCGATAAAGCTGCGGATTGTGATCACAAGGAAGACGATTGCCACCAACCACGCCAGCGAGCTATCGAGGAATTGGGCGAAAAGTATGTGCCACAACTTCATGATTCCGGAGACCGGGTACATGAATATTTCGAGCATGTTAATCCTTCACGAGGCGCGGATAGGGCTTTCTGTACTGTACAGCGATTAAGTTTAAATTATGAGCAAAAATAGAGTGAGCACCGTCATCGGTGAGCTATTGCTGACCAGTGGCGTCATCTTGCTTCTCTTTGCCTTCTATGAGGCCTACTGGACCAACCTTGAGTCTGACCGTCTGCAGGAAAAGGCGAGCGAAAACTTGGAAACTCAGTGGCATAACCCCCGCGGAAAACTCCACCCCAAGCTGGGTGAGGCCTTTGCCCGGATGTATATTCCGACGTTCGGCTCGGATTTCCAATTCGCCATCATTGAAGGCACGCAGGAAGAGGATCTACTGCGCGGTCCAGGTCGCTACACCGATAGTCAGATGCCGGGGGAACTCGGAAACTTCGCCGTCGCCGGCCACCGCGTGGGCAAGGGTGCCCCATTTAATGACTTGGCTAATCTTGAGACCTGCGATGCCATCGTGGTCGAAACCCAGTCGGAGTGGATAACCTACCGCGTGTTGCCAATCGACGGCGCGCCAGCTGATTGCTTTAGCCCTGAACAGAAGGCTAAGCCTGAGTACCAAGGTCTGAGCGGTCGGCATATCACGCTGCCTGGCGATGTCGGGGTTATCGCCCCTGTCCCGGGCTGGGATACCCCGGTCGAGCAGGCGTCGGAAGCCTTGCTCACCCTAACCACCTGCCACCCGCAGTTTTCGAATGCGGAGCGCATGATTGTCCATGCCATGGAAGTCGCACATGAACCGAAGGTAGAGGGCAAGACCCCTGCCGTACTGGAGGAGAGCTAGATGTATCGCGCACTATGGAATCTTTTGCCAGGGCCTACCGCCGTCAAAGTGGTGTTGGTGCTCGCGATTGCGGTTGGCGTATTTTTTCTCCTGATGGAGGTTATTTTCCCGTGGGTTTCGACGATAATGCCGTATAACGACGTGGCGGTTTAAAGGCCCAAGTTCTTAATCGCCTCTTGGGCGATGAGCTCAGCCTTCAAGGTTTGGAGCTGATTCGACCACACCAGCACGGCCTTGTTGTCCTTTTGCACGGCGTATACGGAATACGCTTCGTCGAAGACGCCGCGGCCGCCGGACCAGCCTGCGAACTCGGCTAGTTCCGTGGAATCGACCGGGGCGGCCCAATCCACCACGGCACGGGCCTGTTCAACGTCCGGCATCTCGCGGACTACGACCGTGGCCTGCGGGTCTTCCGGATAGGACCAGAAGATGCACGCGGGGGTGCTAAAGCGCTTGTCGACGGCCGTGCGGGTCATCCTCTGCCCATTCGTATCAGCTACCCACTGGGTATCGAGATAGGGGCAGGCTTCTTCGGCATTCGGCTCGGCGGTGGCATCGACGGGCAGGCCGTCTCCTGGAGCCGCGGAAGACGGCGCGGCGTCGTGAGGCGCGGGTGCGGAGTCGGTGGATGCGGTCTCCTGGGAGCTGCAGGCGCCGAGGGCGAGCGTGACGGCCAGAAGGCCGGACAGTAGGCTTTTGCGCATGATGTCCACAATAGACCAGCGTTCCTCAGAGACTGAGGCTTTGCGCAATGGCATTCATATCCTTACCGCGACCTTGCTCGTGGTGGCCATCTTCAGCACGGTGCGCCTGCCGTTGTGGCAGGCCGTGATTAACCTGTTGCTGCTGACGGCGTTTGCGGCAATTTACTTCGCAGGCTCGGTCTTTTTGGAGCAATGGCCAAAGGGCGTGCGATACCTATGGCTGGTGATTCTATCCGTCGTGTGGATGGCAGACATGTTCGTCGCTCCCGTTGCGATTTACCTGGTCTTCGCGCTGTTCTTTTTGTATCTCTACGTACTGGACCTGTACGTGGGCATAGTCTGCGTCATTGCGGCGACGGCGATTTCGGTGATCATGCAGATCCCGGGTGGGTTGACCTTCGGCGGTGTCATGGGACCTGCGGTCTCTGCGCTAGTGACGGTGGCTATCTACTACGCATTCCGAGCCTTGTCCCTGATGAATCGCGAGCTCATCGAGACGCGTTCGCAGCTGGCGGAATCGGAACGTGAAAGCGGCATGATCGCAGAGCGCCAGCGCATCGCGCACGAGATTCATGACACCCTGGCTCAGGGGCTTTCCTCCATCCAGATGCTGCTGCATGCGGCAGATCGGGACTTGGGGAAGGAAGACATCAAGCGAGCCCAGGAGCGCATCGAACTCGCGCGGCGAACTGCGGCCGATAACCTGCACGAAGCCCGCGCCATGATTGCGGCGCTCCAACCACCCGCGCTGGCGGAGGCTTCACTGGAGGCGGCGCTTAACCGCATGGCTGAGAACTTCGCGGCCACTAGCGGCGTGAACGTCGAGGTGGAGGCAGAAGGTGAAGAAGTTAAGCTGCCGATGAAGGTAGAGGCGGCGCTTTTGCGTATCGCGCAGGGCGCGGTGGGCAACGTCGTCAAGCATGCGGGTGCCACCCGCGCGCGCATCACCGTGACTTATGCCCCGGACGAGGTGCGTGTCGACGTCGTGGATAACGGGCATGGCTTTGACGTAGCGGAGGTGCAGGACCAGCCCGCGGGCCTGGGGCATATTGGGCTCAGCGCTATGAGCCGGCGCGCGGAGGAGCTCGGCGGTGAGGTCGTGGTGGAGTCAACACCAGGTTCCGGTACTGCGGTGTCAGTTAGTATGCCCTTGGGCGGCACGGTAGATTAAACTTTTGGATGATTGTCTCGACCACTTTAGGAGGAAGCGCGCGTGATTAGGGTCTTGTTGGCCGATGACCACGAGATCGTTCGCCTCGGGCTGCGATCCGTACTCGAAGGCGCTGAAGACATCGAGGTTGTAGGCGAGGTGGCAACTGCGGAGGCCGCGGTGTCCGCGGCACAGGCCGGCGGAATCGATGTCATCTTGATGGACTTGCGCTTCGGCGCCGGTGTGGAAGGCACGCGCGTGATGGGCGGTGCTGAGGCAACCGCAGCTATTCGCTCCTCCATGGCGCATCCGCCGAAGGTTCTCGTAGTGACTAACTATGACACCGACGCCGATATTCTCGGCGCCATTGAGGCTGGCGCAGTGGGCTACCTGCTCAAGGACGCTCCGCCGAACGAGCTGCTCGCTGCCGTGCATTCCGCCGCAGATGGTGACTCGGCGCTTTCGCCGATCGTGGCAGATCGTTTGATGACCCGCGTGCGCACTCCGCGCACCTCGTTGACCCCGCGAGAGCTAGAGGTACTCAAGCTGGTGGCTGCCGGCGCTTCCAACCGTGAGATCGGCCAAGACCTCATGCTGTCTGAGGCAACCGTGAAGTCCCACCTGGTGCACATCTACGACAAGCTGGGCGTGCGCTCGCGTACCTCCGCTGTGGCGGCTGCTCGCGAGCAGGGCGTGTTGTAGAGCCTTCTCGGCCTTACTGCCCACAGGGGGAAACGGGATATTACTGGTCGACCTTATGCGGACAGACGCTGCTGGATTTCAGCGGTGATGTTGTCAATCTCCGCGTTGATGGTCTTGTGCACGCGGCGGCGCTGCTGGTCGGTCATGTACTCAGCGTTATCGATGGAAGAATCAACCTCGTTGAGGCGCTCCTTTACGTCACGCTTGAAGCCGGCCGGGAGATCAGAATCCTTGAGGGTGTTGCGGATGCCTGCGGTGCGAGCCTTTAAGGAAGCACCGTGGCCGGAGAATGCCGCCATCTGATCGGTGGTCAGGCCGGCTTTCTTAGCGCGGTTGGCCTCAAGCTGGCCCTGTGCCGCAACGATGCCACGGTAAACGAGCGGCAGCAGCAGTGGGGCAGCGGTGCGCAGAGCGCCGGCGTAACGCTTGACATTGTCCTTGTTAAGGCGGCCGTGCTTGAGCTTATCGAGCTCGAGCTGTGCCATCTTCTTTTCGTGCTTGCGGCGCTTCTTAAGGCCCTTCTCCTCGGACTTGATAAGCGCCTTTTCCTGCTTGGCCAGGATCTTCTGCTGGCGCTTCTGGGCCTTGGATGCTTCCTTAACCTCTGCCTTGACGCGGGTCTTAGCGGCCTTGACCTCGGCGCGTGCTTCGCGGCGAGCCTTCCTAATCTTCTTCACGATGCTCATAAATTTTTCCTTTACTTAATTGTCTGGGTTCAACTTTACCTTGCTGTTCTATTAAGCTCACCCGTTGTGAAGGATGTGCTTGGTGCTGCGGACCTCGTGGGGTGCCGCTATAGGCTGGTGCAGCGGCGTGCCCATCCGGAGATCCAACCAACTGAGGCCTCCAAGGCCCGGGCCGAAAGGCACGTGGCCGCCGTAGAAGCCGCGATGGCGAACCTGCCGGTCAAGGCTCCCGGCCGCTTCCGGCGCATCGACTTGGAAGGTGATGAGTGGGAGCGTTCTATGGCCACGCTAGAAGCGTTGGCTTATGGATACACGCATATTACGGGAGCCATTTTCGCCACCGGCGAATGGAAGGTAGAAATAGACCTTCTGCTGCGTGAGGGGGAGGCCTATACGCCGATCATCGTCTCGAATCACCGCGTAGCGCGCCGTAACGAAAATGCGCGCACTCTGGCGGTGCCCACCCACAGGGTAGGCCTTAGTGAACCACTAGAGGTGCCTTATAAGCTGCGGCATCATTCCGTCGACGGCTATCGTCTGGCATTTGCCGCGCGTGCGCTGGAGGACCTTGATCTAAATTCGGGCCGGGGCGGAGCGATTGGCCAGGATCGCTCGCGGGTATTTTTCACCGACACCGCACGTTTCGACGTCGCGAGTGCGTTGGCGGAGCCTTTGCCCACGGGTCCACGCCGCGTCAAAGAGTGCGCAACCTGCCGTTTCTGGAAGCTGTGCGAGCCTGAGCTGCGCGCCCGCGACGACATTTCACTGTTCCTGCCGGGCGATCGCGCCAAGGCCTACCGTGAAAAGGGCATTGAGACGGTGCAAGCGCTTATCGACGCCCAGTTGGGCGAGCCCTCCCAGCTCGCCAAGGCCTGGCGCGTGGGCGAGCCACTTTTGCGCCGCGATGAAACTGCACAGAGCGCTCAGCCCGGACTCACCGTGCCACGTGCCGACGTCGAAGTCGATGTGGACATGGAGGCCTACCTGGACCAGGGCGCTTATCTCTGGGGTGCTTGGTATGAGGGTGAGTACCACGCCTTCGTGACCTGGGAACCGCTCGGCGGGCGCGCTGAGGCCGCTAACTTCGCGGAGTTCTGGGAGTGGCTGATGGGCTTGCGTGCCCAGGCGCATGCTGCGGGCAAGACCTTCGCGGCCTATTGCTATTCCGCGCACGGTGAGAACCACTGGATGCGCATGTCCGCCAAGCGTTTTGGCGCCCCACAGCTCGAAGAGGTCGAAGAGTTCATCGCCTCACCCGAGTGGGTTGACATGTTTGTCCACGTCAAGCGCAACTTTATGGGCCCCTATGGGCTCGGCCTTAAGACCGTGGCTCCCGTTGCCGGTTTTCAATGGCCCGAAGACTTCGACGGCGAGGAATCCGTCAACGCCCGCCGCGAAGCATTGGCAGGGGATATGGAAGTTCGCCAGCAAATCCTTGACTATAATTCTGGCGACGTGCAGGCCACCCGTGCCGTGCGCGACTTTATGAGTGCTGGCGCGCCGGGCGTGCCTGCGCTTTCTAGCATCTAGCCTTTGGGGCTTTATCTAATCTCTCTAGCATCCTCCGATCCTGGATACGCCGGAACCGCCGCTGTAAGCGACGAGTCTGCGTATTAGAACAGCAGCAGTGGTGCCAGGATGGCAGCGCCTATGCCCACTTGGTGCCACGGAATGGTGGTCTCCGGGGCAGGGCCCTCGGCTTTCTTCTGCAGCACTGCTTTCTGGGCTTTCACCGCGCGTACGATGAGCACCGGGTAAACCGCGAGGGAGCCGATGCACAAGAGGGCGGCGCACAGGGTGACCCAGACTGTCGTCGAGGACATCCAGATCGCCACGCCGCCGTTGATGAAAGTGGCGCGCAGCAGGCCTAAGCGGTTGAGTTCCTGCAGGCCCGAACGGGTGGCTGCCGGGCCGCCGCCCATGGTGATGGGAAGCAGGTAGCTCATCACGCCAAAGAGGAGCTGTGCGGCAAAGCCCACCACCAGTCCAAGCGTGGGAATGCCGGGCTCAGGGCTAAAGAAGTGTTGCACCGTGTAGTAGGTCAGCGCGCCTACCAGCCAGAAAGCGGAGCACAGAACGGAGATCGAAGGGTAGTTCACCCGCCCGCGCGGATCCTTAGCCACATTGAGCACGTTGGTGACCCATCCCTCAAGGCTTAAGACCCAACCCACGCAGTAGACCGCGAGCCCGAACTCCGGGTGGTTAACAATGGTGCCGACCAAGGTGATGACAACGCCGAGCGCCAACAAAAGGAAGCTTGGGCGCATACGCTTGTTGACGCCCTTGGTGCGCCAGATGGACGGGAACAAGATTGTCAGCGAGCCGGCCGCGGCCAAGCCCACGAAGCCGGCGACGTTGGCCGTGACGTGGGCGATGAGCAGCTGTGGGTGGGCAGGATGCACCGAAAGCAGCGCGCCCAAAGCAGCGCCCACCGCGAGGAAGAAGGCGGAGGCGACGTAGGCGGCAATGACGGGGCGGAAGCGTTTGCCCTTGCTTCCACGCCACTGGCCGGACAAGGAAACGCCATGCCAGGCAATCATCGCAGCAACTATCGTGGCGCCGACCTGGGTGAGTATCCAGTGCTGTGACCACGCATGCAGAAGCAATTGACCGATAAGCACCAGCACAATGCCCGCGTTGAGCACGTAGATGCGGGTGAGCTGGGCGGGCCGGGCGGAATCCGGCAGGCGGGTTTGCACAAACTTCTCAGAAAGGTGCTGGGACCACACCACGATGGAGTTGCTCAGAATGCCCAGCGTGAAGATGTGAATGAGCACCCAGCGCGCGTTCGGGATAAAAGTGTGGATAGCGCCTGCAACGATGAAGACCATCATCCAGATTGTCACGGGACGCGAGGCCCGGCGATGCCACGTGCGCGCTGACCATTTATCCATAAAACACGAGTTTATTCGTTTTTTCTCAAGGTCAAAGTCAGGCCTGTCAGTACCAGCGCCGCGCCGCCGTAACAGGCGATGAAGCCGGCCCAGGGCAGGGCGTCGAAAAGCAGGCCTGCCACCGCGCCCAGGACGGAAGAACCAAAGTAATAACAAAAGACGTACATGCTGGAGGCCTCCGCACGGTCATGGGTGGCCAGGTGGCCCACCCAGCCGGAAGCCGTGGAGTGCGCGGCAAAGAAACCGACCGTCAGCGCCACGATGCCCAGCAGAACTAGCGGAAGGGGGCCGGCGCAGGCAAAGATACCGAGCGCGAAAAGGAGGCAGGAAGAAAACAGTGTCTTTCCATGGCCGATCTGCTGTACCAGCCGGCCTGCGCGAGCCGAGGCCCACGTGCCGCTCAAGTAGAAGAGGAACACCGAACCCGCCAGCGCTGGCGCCAGGCCAAAGTGCTGGATGAGCCGGAATCCTAAGAAGTTGTACATCGAGACAAAGGTGCCCATCGCCAGAAATGCCACGAGGTATAGCTCCACCAGTTTGCGGTTGAGCAGATGGCCAAAGATGGCGCGTAGCTCGTTGCCAAAGCGCAGTTCCTTAGGGGTGAAGTTGCGCTGTGCAGGCAGCAACAAGATGCAAACGAGGGCGAAAAACAACGAGACGCAGGCTGAGCCGAACAACGCCCATCGCCAAGAGCTGAACTCCACGATGCTGGTGGGCACGAGACGGCCGGTTAGCCCGCCGATGGAGGTGCCGGCGATGTAGAGGCCCATCGCGCGGGCGAGATCGGTGGCAGAAAGCTCCTCAGATAGCCAGGCCATAGCCGTGGCTGGGGCGCCGGCAATCACCGCGCCCTGCAGGCCCCGCAAAGTAATGAGCAGTGCGGCGTTTGGGGCTAGCGGTACGACTAAGCCCAGCAACGTCGCGCCCACCGCCGAGACGATGAGCAGGCGGCCGCGTCCGAATCGCTCCGAAAGGATGGAAGCGGGAATCACGCATAGTGCCAGCGCGCCAGTGGCCGCTGACACCGTCAGGGCGGCCTGCGTGGAGCTGAGCCCCATCTGTTCCACCAGCGTGGGCAGTAGGGCTTGGGTGGTGTAGAGACAGGAAAAGATCGCCAGCCCCACGAAGAGCATTGCGAGCATGGCGCGCCGGGTTCTAGTCATATAAATAGCATGCGTGGCGGCAATGCATGTGTAAAATGTCTGAAAGTTAGAAACTTAATGCAGACGGCGCATATAGAAAAGTGGGTGCGGGAATGAACCTGGATGACGTTCGTGGCGTCGTCGCCGTTGCGGAGCTCGGGCAGGTGGGCGCCGCGGCCGATGAGCTAGGCATTTCCCAGTCTGCGCTCACCCGCCGAGTGCAACGCATGGAGCGCGCGCTGGGGGCAAGTCTTTTCAACCGCGTGGGGCGCAGGCTGGTGCTCAATACCCGCGGTGAGGCATTCGTAGTGCACGCACGGAAGATGCTCGCCGCCGAGCGCGCCGGGCGGGATATGGTGGCCCGGCTCATGGACCCGGAACGCGGCACGGTTCGCTTAGATTTCATGCATTCGCTGGGCACCTGGATGGTCCCTGACCTGGTCAAGGCTTATCGCGCACAGCATCCGAACGTGGATATTCGTCTGCATCAAGGCGCCGCGCAAGAGCTGGTTGGCCGCGTGCTCGCGGGCGAGTCTGACCTAGCGCTGGTGGGCCCGCGGCCTACTTTGCCCGAAGCGGCGGAGCCGGCAACTAGCGCACAGGTAGGTTGGCATCAGATCGAGAGGCAGCGGCTGGGGCTCGCCGTGCCCGAGGGGCACTGGGCCGCAGGCCGCGCGGAGGTAGGAATCGCCGAGTTCCGCGAGGAACCCTTCATCGGCATGCTTCCCGGGTATGGCACGCGCATGCTTCTCGACGCCCTGGCAGACAGTGCAGGCTTTAGCCCACGGTTGGTCTTTGAGTCGATGGAGCTAACCACTGTAGCAGGACTCGTTGCCGCCGGCCTGGGTAGCGCGCTTCTGCCCCTCGACGACCCCTACCTGCAGGTGGGGAACCTCGTTCCGCTGCAGCCGCCCGCCTACCGCGAGCTTGGCCTCGTCTGGCGGCAAGGAGATGAGGCTCCGCCGGTCGCGCAGTTCCGCGACTTCATCGTGGAAGGGGCCTGGGCTAAAGGCAGGGGCTAACAAGGGCTCGAGAAGTAGGTGAAAACAAAAAGAAAGCCGGCCTTCCTGCCAATCAAAGGCGGGTAAAGGCCGGCTCTAAGAGCGTGAATTAACGCTTACTTGGAAGCTGCAGCGAAGCGCTCAGCAACGTCATCCCAGTTGAATACGTTCCAGACTGCCTTGACGTAGTCAGCCTTCACGTTCTTGTACTGGAGGTAGAAAGCGTGCTCCCACATATCCAGCATGAGCAGCGGGGTGAAGTTGATGGAGGTGTTGCCCTGCTGATCGGTCAGCTGCTGAACGAGCAGGCGGCCAGCGATGTGGTCGTAACCAAGCACTGCCCAGCCGGAGCCCTGCAGGCCAAGAGCCGCAGCGTTGAAGGCCTTCTGGAAAGCCTCGAAGGAACCGAAGTCACGGTTGATAGCCTCTGCCAGCTCGCCGGTTGGCTCGCCGCCACCGTTAGGGCCAAGGTTCTTCCAGAAGATGGAGTGGTTGGTGTGGCCACCCAGGTTGAAAGCAAGGTTCTTGTACAGAGCGCGCAGGCGGTCAGCGTTGCCCTCACCCTTGATCTCAGCGTCGATAGCCTCGAGAGCAGCGTTTGCGCCAGCAACGTAGTTAGCGTGGTGCTTGGTGTGGTGCAGCTCCATGATCTCTGCGGAGATGTGTGGCTCGAGTGCGTCGTATGCGTAGTCGAGTTCTGGAAGTTCGTAGACAGCCATTGTTAATTCCTTTCTTTGGGTACGGTGCCCAATGATAGGAGCGCTGAAAGTATTCCGCCACAATTTTTCCACCCCGCGCTACACTCGTCCGCATCGAAGAGCAGGCCTTGGCCCTAAACGGTGGCCAAACGGCCCGAAGAAAATTCGTGAAAACCATCAAATAACCATCAAATTCAAAGTGAAACGAGGAAGAAAACATGTCGTGGTTGTTTAAACCAGAACCGAAAATCGTTAGCCGGGAAGATGCTCTGCCGGGGCGCGCGGAACCGATCTTGGAGCCGCAGCCGCACGCTGTGTTGGGCACGCCGATTACCGGCCCCTGGAAGGAGGGGCAGAAGTCTCTCGTGATCGGCATCGGCTGTTTCTGGGGTGCGGAGAAAATGTTCTGGGAAACCCCCGGTGTGGAGTCCACGTCCGTTGGCTATGCCGGCGGCACCACCCCAAACCCCACCTATTACGAGGTCTGCCGCGGGCTGACCAATCACGCGGAGGTCGTGCAGATTACCTATGACCCGCAGCAGGTAACCCTGAAAGAGCTCGTGGTCAAGGCCTTGGAGGCACACGATCCAACGCAGGGCTTCCGCCAGGGCAATGATGTGGGAACGCAGTACCGCTCGGCCTTTTATCCAGAGACCGAGGCCGAGCGCGTGGATATTCAGGGCATCGTTGGCTCTTACGCGGGCAAGCTTGCCGACGCCGGCTTTGGTGACACCACCACCGAAGTAGTCGTGCTATCTGAGACCGACGCAGGCGAGTATTACCTCGCCGAAGACGAGCACCAGCAGTACCTGCACAAAAACCCGCACGGCTACTGCCCGCATCATTCCACTGGCGTGAAGTGTGGCTAAGACCCAGCCATGCCGGGATAGAGCGAGAAGCGTTTCTTAGCTAAAAACGCTTTTTTACCTGGTGCCGGAAATCGGAAGGCTTGTTGAGCTGGTCGCGCTCGACGAAGGCGCGCATGCGCTCTGCCAGTTCTGGCGTTAGCTGCGTACGCGCCTGTGAGCCGAGCACGCTATCCCAGTACCAGAAGGTTTCCTCGAAGTAGTTATGCCCGTGCCCGCCGGGAACGTTGAGGGAGTTGAGCTGGTCCAAAGCAACCTGCCAGAAGGTGATAAACGGCACCCATGGCAGGCGCCTGAAGGTATCTGCGTACAGCGTCCTTGGGGTGGGTTCCTGGATCCAGTCAGGGCGCATGAAGATAAGGCGGCGATCCCACCATACGATGGCGTCCGAGGCGTGTTGGCCAAAGACCACGCGGGGGCGCTGCCAGCGTTGATAGTCGTTGCCGAAGGCATCGTGCTCCATATGAGCAGGTACGGAGGCAAACCTGACGTGCCGCCCGGCGTCGATAAGCGGTAGCCGCTCCAATGAACCGCGGTCGCGGGCGCGGGCCAAACGGCGGGTAAAAGCCGTCATCCGCGGCGGGCCGGTAAAGACCGCGCCGTCGCAAGCCGCCAGCAATTCCTCCAAGTCCCGATAGTTTTCAACGATGCCGTAGCAGCCCAAAGACTCCCCGGCGAAGTAAAGCTTCGGCCGGTTATCCTCCGGCATATCGTTGATGCGTGATTGCACCGCGGCGATGAGTTCGCGTGCAGCATTGATTGGTGCTTTGCGGTCCACGACGTAGCAAAAGACCGAAGGAAGATAGGAAAACTGCAGCGTCACGGTGGCGCAGTCGCCATGGGTTAAAAACTCATAGGCGGATACCGAATAGTTGTTGATCCAACCGGAACCTGCTGGCATCTCAATCACAATGGTGTCGCGGCGGAAGGCACCGGTGCGTTCCAGCTCGGCGAGCGCCTGTTGAGCGGCAGCGATGGGGCCGCGGCCTTGGACCAATCCAATGAAAATGCGGATCGGTTCGTGCGCATCAGAGCAGAGCATGACGTCCTTGATGTCGTGCGCGCGGGGGCCGCGATCCAAAAAGGCGCGGCCTTGTGAGCCCACGGCAGTCCATGGCTCCAGGGACCACGGGCTGCCGGAGCGCTCAGGCTCCCACGGCATCACAGAGCCGGGATAGACCAGCTTATTAAGCTGCAGCGCCTGCATCGAGGCGTCGTGGATGAAGCGCCGCCACAGCATGCGGTCACTAAACAAAGTCATGAGATAACCCACGGTTGATCCGGCCAACGGCCACGCCAGCCAGCGTGGCAGCCAGCGTTGGGCCTGGCGGGAGAGCTGGGTGACAGTGAGCTGAGCGGCCTCGCCGATGACGAGCAGGCTGCCATAACCTAGGATTCCGATGGCGATGCCGAGTGCTGCCGACTGGGGGCCGCGTTCGTTGTACTTGTTGACCAGCTTGGCCTGCTCGCTCTGATTACGCAGTGAGCGCACGCCCATCAAAAGCGTGATTACGCCCAGGGCGAGGTGGGTGCGGCTACGGGTGGTGGGCCCAACCCTGTCTTGTGGGCGCTTACCGATGTAGCGCAGGCCGCGTTTAGTGATAAACGCAGCGGTGGTTGCCGTGAAATGTCCGGCTGCCTGACCGATGGCGACGTTGGCTGCGGTGACCCACCAAGGACGTGGCAAAAGCGACGGGGAGACTGCGGCCCAGGTAGCAATTTCCGCCACAAAGATGCCGGGCGCCATATTTTGTGGCAAACGTCTCCTGCCCGTCATGCGTACTCCAGGGGTAAGATCGCTGAGCACTTCCAGACCGAAAACCGCAGCTGAAAGGGTATGTATGGCTGCGGTGCGGGCGAATTTGCGGGCGATATCACGCATGCGAACCATTCAACCAGCATCCTCACCCTCGTGCAGGGGATGTTTGATCGGGCATAAATGATGTGAAATCGGACAGTCCCTTGTGTGAGATCGGGCGTACAACAGGCAAAGTTGGGAGACTCGGGGCACAATAGGGCTCATGGGAAATCATGTAGGAAACAAAGTCGTGCTCATCGGCGCAGGTGATGTTGGAGTTGCCTACGCATTCGCACTCGTTAACCAAGGAACCGTCGACCACCTGGCCATCATCGACATCGACGAGAAGAAGCTCGCCGGCAACGTGATGGACTTGAACCACGGCGTGGTCTGGGCGCCTTCGCGCACCCGCGTCACCAAGGGCACCTACGCGGATTGCGCTGATGCCGCAATGGTGGTCATTTGCGCCGGCGCCGCGCAGAAGCCGGGCGAGACCCGCCTGCAGCTGGTGGATAAAAACGTCAACATCATGAACTCGATCGTCTCCGACGTCATGGCCAACGGCTTCGATGGTATCTTCCTGGTTGCTTCCAATCCAGTGGACCTTTTGACCTACGCAGTGTGGAAGGCTTCCGGCCTGCCGCATGAGCGCGTCATCGGCTCCGGCACCATCCTGGACTCCGCGCGTTATCGCTACATGCTCTCGGAGATGGATGACATCGCTCCGACCTCCGTCCACGCCTACATCATCGGCGAGCACGGCGACTCTGAGCTCCCGGTTGTCTCTTCGGCCAATATCGGCGGTGTGTCCTTGTCCCACCGCTCCGAGGAGGACCCGGGCTACAACGAGCGCATCGAGAAGATCTTCGAAGATACTCGCGACGCTGCCTACACCATCATCGACGCCAAGGGTTCCACCTCTTACGGCATCGGCATGGGCCTGGCACGCATCACTCGTGCAGTCATCCAGAACCAGGCAGTTGTGCTTCCGGTTTCTGCGTACCTGCAGGGCCAGTACGGCGTTGAGGATGCCTACATCGGCACCCCAGCGGTGATCGACCGTTCCGGTATCAACAAGGTTGTTGAGCTGGCGCTCGACGAGCACGAGAAGGAGCGCTTCCGCGCTTCCTATGAAACGCTCAACAAGATCAAGACTGAGATCTTCGGATAGTGAAAATCGTCGCGCACAGGGGATACTCCGGTAAATATCCGGAATTGTCCCCTCTTGCATTTGCTAAGGCGCTGGAGCTGCCGATTCACGGCCTCGAGTGCGATATCCGCCTGTCCCGGGACGGCAAGGTGGTGGTCAACCATGACGCCACCCTTGACCGCACCGCGGGCCGCCCAGGCCGCATCGCGCAGATGGATTGGCAGGAGTTGCGCCAAGTCGGAATCGGCGGCGGCCAGCGCATGATGCTGCTCGATGAACTGCTGGAGATGCTGGGCGATAACCCGCATCACCTTTACATCGAAACCAAGCATCCCTCCGGCCAGGGCGATGTCCTTGAAGAACAGCTGGTGCTGCGCTTGCGCTACGCCGGGCTTCTCGACGATCCCCGCATCCACATGATTTCCTTTTCCCACAAAGCAGTCCGGCGCATGCAGTCTCTTGCCCCGCAGGTCGATCGCTTCTATCTACGTCGCGACTGGGAGCGGCACTTCCCTGATGTTTTGCTTTCCCGCCCAACGGGCCTGGGCATGTCGTTGTTGCGTGCCAAATTGCGCCCCGATGACATCGGGGCCTTTGGGCTTCCCACCTATCTGTGGACGGTGGATAAACCGGATGACATGAAATGGGCGTGGTCCAACGGAATAGACATTTTGGCCACGAATCAACCAGAAGTGGCCCTACACGCCATAGAGCTCTAGCCAGCAGGTAGATTGGTGAACATGGCCAAGAAGAAAAAGAACAAGGAACAGCTGCCTGAGGGAATGTCTCGCCGTCAGGCCAAGCTAGCTGCTCGCGCCGCAGAGCGCGCGGCCCTAGAAAAGGATGCCCGTCCATTCGGCGGCTTGAGCGCTGAGGCTTCCCTCGTTGCGATGCAGGAATTCGTTCCTTCCGCGACTGCAAAGCTCTCCCTCAAGGGCTTTGACAAGGACGTTTATGTCGCCACCGTTCTGCCGGGCGCTTCTGCCGCACTCATCCGTGACGATGAGTTCGGCGGCGACGCATTCGTGGGCTTGCAAGTACAGTCCCACACCCACAATCCGGGCCGCGACCTCGCATTCGCCCTGAACTGGGTAAAGAATAATGAGCCGGGCTCTACCCTTGAGTCCACCGCGGCAGACGGCTCTGAGCCGGCTCTTAGCGAGCTGCTTGAGGAATCTGCAGACTTGGACATTAACGTCTACCAGGATTTCTCCTGGTGGATGCCAGAGGGCGCTCAGATCACCCCGCAGGTGGCGCAGTCTATGCAGATGGCAAACGACTCCGTCATCGAGTCCCACCAGGTAGGCAACGACATCGAGGGCATCGCCTTCTGGGCAAACGCCGGCGGCGGCAAGGCGCACATCCGTTGGGTACGCCCGAACGATGATGAGAACGCCTTCTTAAACGCCCTGGCCCGCGTTGCAGCACGCGGCGAGCTGAACCTTGGTGAAAACACCAAGTTCGCCGGCGTCTTCCGCACCCACGGCCTCATCGCGCCGGTCTTTGACCTGCAGCCAGAGGTAGCATTCGACTCCTACGAGGCAGAGCTTGCTCGTGTCGACAAGGCGCTCGCCGCAGAGATCGACAACGACGAGAACCTGAACTCCGACGAGCGCAAGCAGCTCGAGAACATCAAGTCCCGCCAGGTCACCCTGCGCTAGAAAGTAGCTGTTTAGTACTTTCCGCGCGTACGATGCGCCTACAAAAGACACAAAGAAGGGGAGGCACCTCCGATGAGGTGCCTCCCCTTTTATGATCGCTGCTTTACCGGGAGCGGTCTTACTTCAGCGAATCCCACAGCTGCTGGGTTGCTTCTTCATCCCAGAGCACCACGTTGCCCACCGTGGTGTCCTCGAAGCCGCCGATTGGCACGGTCTCGGTCTCCACGCCGCTGGCCATGGCCAGCGCCACGCGGGCCAGGTGCCAGACGTGGTCTTTTTCGCCCACGATGAAGGAGCTGGCGGTGTGGTTGACCAGGGAGATGGTCCTAAACGGATTGATCAGCGTGCCCGGCGAGGTGATCTTATCCAGCAGCGCTGCGAAGAACTCGCGCTGGCGCTGGACACGGTCAAGGTCGCCCATCGCGGTAGCGCGCGTACGCACATAGCCCAGCGCCTCCGGTCCGCGCAGCTCCTGGCAGCCCGGCTGCAGGTTGATGCCGGCGAGCGGATCATCAATCGCTTCCTTGACGCAGATATCTACGCCGCCAACAGAATCGACCACGTTGGCCAGGCCGCCCATGCCGATTTCGGCATAGTGGTCGATGTGCAGGCCAGTGGATTGCTCCACGGTTTCCGTCAGCAGCTGCGGGCCACCATAGGTAAAGGCAGCATTGATCTTGTCCATGCCGAAGCCGGGTACCTCGACGTAGCTATCGCGGGGAATGGAGACCAGCTTGGCCTTGCCGGAGGTCGGAATATGAAGGACCATGATGGTATCGGTACGGCCAACGCCCACGTCACCGCCGGTGCCGAGCTCTGCCTGCTGTTCCTCCGTCAGCCCCTGGCGGGAATCGGAGCCCACCAACAGCCAGTTGGTGCCCGCCGTATTGGAGACCTGCTGTTCCGGCATCGCCTCGATGCGGGTCAGGCGCGAATCCGTCCACAAGGTAAAGACCAAAGTCAGCACGAGCATGATCGCCACGAACCAGCCCAGGCAGCCCAAAGACTTCTTAATCGGGTTTACCTTCTTGCGGCGGCGATGCGGACGCTGCGGCTTTACGCCCCTTGTGCCTTCAGGTGAGCGATAGCTGCGCGGTACATCCGGCGTTGCGCGCCGAGGCGCGCGCTGTGGCATAGGCTGTTGCTCGAGCCGGGGCGGCGTGCGCCGTGGCGCGCCCTGATTGCGCTCCATGTATGCGCCCACATCAAAACGGGTTTCTTCCGGGCGGGGAGAGGCTGGGCGGGAGCTAGGGTTACTCGCTGCAGATCCTGCCCGCGGTGGGCGCGGCGCTGCTTGGCGACGCCGCACTGGGCGCCCAAATCGGTCCCTTATAGGTTTGCCGTCAGCACCGAGCACGTAGTCTGCGGCCGAGCCTGCGCCGGAATCTGCTCCGGAGGCGGGCACAGGGCTATCACCTGCGCGGCGTGCCTCGCGATGCGGGTCTCGTCCAGATTCAGTCATGCGCTCAACTCTACATCGAATTCACTCCTGTCCCATATGTGTACATGCGTTTGTCCACATGCGTGTGTCCCGAACTGGGCCGTGAATAAACAGAATACGCAATCTAGAAAAGCAGGGCATATCCCACGAAAGCCACGGCGTCGATGAGAAAGTGCGCGATGATAAGCGGCCAGACCTTGCCGGTCTTGGCATAGAAGTATCCGTAGACCAGCCCCATCACGATGTTGCCGAAACCTGCCGATACACCCTGGTAGAGATGATAAGAACCGCGCAGGATTGATGACGCCGCGAGGGTGGCCGGCAGCGCCCAGCCTGATTGGCGCAGGCGGGTCATAAACCAGTAGACCACCACGACTTCCTCGGCAAAGGCGTTCGCGGCTGACTTCAAAAGCAGCACTGGCATTTCCACCCAGGCATTATCGAAGGAGGTTGGGACGACTTCCTTGGTCCAACCAAAGTGCAGCGCAGAGTAGTACAGTGCGAGCCCCGGCAACCCGATGAGCGCGGCCAGGCCTGCGCCCTGCAGCCAATCCCTTACACGCGGGAAACGCTCAAGCATCGCCGCGGGTTTGTTTCGGACCGAAAGCAAATAGAGCGCCAGCGCGCCCCAGGAAAACAGCACGGCGGCGGAGCAGAGCTGCAGGCCCAGGTCCAGCCACGGGGAGACAGATTGGCTCGAGTTGATGGTCACCGATTGCGCGTTTAGTGGTGCTGGATTGAGCAGGTCATCGATGAGCCGCAGCACCGAGCGCACGCCCGAAATGCCAAAACTCAAGGCCAAGACGATGAGGATTTCCGTCAGCCTCGTCCGGTTCTTTTGGTTTCCGGCCTCTTTAAGATGCCCGCGCGTCATGGGTGCAGCACCTTCGCTAAGCCGAGCAGCTCGGCGTCGTCAAGCGTTATGCCTCCCAAATGCACGCCCACCGGCGGGTGGTCTGGCACCTTCCAGGGAATCGAAACCGCGGGCAGCATCGCGACGTTGAACAGCGAGCCCCACGGCGACCACCGCGTTTGTTCGTCGAAATTCTCCTGGTGCGGGAGGGAGGTAAACGCGCCGCGCCTGGGCGGATCATAGGCCAGCATTGGCGTGAGAATGGCGTCTACCTGCCAGTACTCCGCCAACAACGCCGGCAGCTGCGCCGCGTGCTCGCGCGCCGCCGCGTGCTCGGCGTTGCTTACCTGCATCCCCAGTTGGCGGATCCACTCGGCGTAGCCGGTGGTCTCCGGGAGCTTGGCCAGCTTGCGCATGAATAGGCGCTGGAAAGCTTGGAATGTCTCGCCTGCCTGCGGATAGGGCGAAATCGCCACCGTTTCGAAGCCCTGCCCCTCTAGTACCTGCGCTGCTTCTTTGACCGCCTGCAGCATGTGCGGGGCAACGGCCGTGGAAGCAAAGAGCGGATCGACCAGCACGCCTACCCGTGCGCGTGGCGTCCGTGGGCACAGTTCGTGGAGAAAAGCGGCGTCGTCAAGAGTGCGCGCAATAAAGCCCTGCACCGCCAGCTCCTCGCCGGAGGGCTTGAAGCCCACCACGCCACAAGCTGCAGCGGGCACCCGGATGGAGCCGCCGCCGTCCGAAGCATGGGCCGCACGCAGCAACCCTCGGGCCACCTGCACGGCCGCACCGCCCGAGGAACCACCCGGCGTCTTTCCTGGATAGAGCGGGTTATCCGGATGCGGCAGGCCCACCGGTTCCGTATCTACCCGCAGGCCCAACTCCGGTGCCGCGGACTTACCCACGATGCGCGCTCCCTGCTGCTCCAAGCGCTCGATGAAAGGATCGCTGAACTCTGGGAGATAGGTGCGCTGCGCATGCCCCATGGTGGTAGGCATGCCCGCTACATCGTTGAGATCCTTGGCGGAGAGAATCCACCCGCTCAACCGGCCTTCCGCCTGCGGTGCGCGCTCCAAGTCGAGGTGGGTAAATCCATGCTCTTCGGCGCTTAAATGCCCAAGCGATTCGCGGAGAGCCGCCAAGCTGAAATCCGGGGAAAACTCCATGGCGCCACAGTCTAGTGGGCTAGGGTTGCCAGCATGAGCAACGCAACAAAAATTGCTTTCCTTGGCCCCGCCGGTACCTTCACCGAGGCTGCCCTGCAGCAGATGGCCAGCGAATTCGCCGCCGTGGAGCCGCTGCCAGTGGACTCGCCCGCGGCAGCTGTGAACGCGGTGCGCGCAGGTAAAGCGGACTATGCCTGCGTTGCCCTGGAAAATTCGGTCGACGGTGCGGTGACCGCCACGTCCGACGCCCTGGTCGATGGCGACGCAGTGCAGATCTATCGCGAAGTCGACCTGTCTGTTGCGTTTAGCATCATGGTCCGGCCCGGCACTAAGCCCAATGACGTGCGTACCTTTTCCACCCATCCGGTGGCCTTGCAGCAGGTCCGTGGCTGGTTGGCAGGCAATCTTCCCGCTGCCACGTTTGTTGCCGCCAGCTCCAATGGTGCCGCAGCCCAGGCGGTAGCTGCGGGGGAAGTCGATGCGGCAGCAGCGCCGACCCGCGCCGCGGAACTCTTTGAGCTGGACACGCTTGCCGATGCCGTGGCCGACGTCCAGGGCGCCACCACCCGCTTCGTCCTCGCGGGGCTGCCCGGAAAACCAACGACCCGCACCGGTCGTGACAAGACCGCAGTGGTCTTTACCCTGCCCAACGAACCAGGTTCGTTGGTCGGCGCACTGGAGGAATTCGCCCACCGCGGTGTGGATCTTTCCCGTATCGAATCGCGGCCTACCCGCACCGGACTCGGCACGTATAGGTTCCACGTGGAACTAGTAGGCCACATCGATGACGAACCCGTGGCCGCAGCGCTGCGCGCATTGTGGTTGCGCGCGGAAGAACTCGTCTTCTTGGGTTCGTGGCCCTCCTATTCGGATAAGGGCACGCAGCCGCGTGATCTATCGCGCTTGAAAGCGGCAGATGAATGGGTAGCGCGGGCACGGAAGGGCCAATAGTGTAGGAAACTATGAGCGGAAGAATCTTTCTCGTGCGCCATGGCCAGACCTACTCCAACGTCGAGCACCTGCTCGATACACGCCCGCCGGGAGCCGAGCTTACCGAGCGTGGCCGTGGTCAGGCCACGGACGTGGGCCAAGAGCTTGCGGAGCTAACCGCAGGCCGCAAGGTGCGCTTTTATTGCTCTATTGCGTTGCGCGCCCAGCAAACCGCGATGCTGGCGGCGGAGTCTTTTGCCAAGGCCACCGGCCAAATCCGTGTGCCTGTGGAGGTGAAGACGGGCATCCACGAAGTTTTCGCCGGCGACTTCGAGATGGACGGCAGCGAGGACGCCCACCGCTCCTACATGGTGGCGCTGCGCGGCTGGCTCGACGGCGACGAGAACGCCTGCATGGAAGGCGGCGAGACCTACCGCAACGTTTTGGAGCGCTATCAGCCGGTGATTGAAGAAGTTGCCGCTAACTTAGGCGAGGACGAGGACGCGGTCGTTGTCAGCCATGGCGCTGCCATTCGTGTGGTCAGCCGTCACGCCACCGGAGTCGACGCGGACTTCGCCTACACCGGGTACATGGCAAACGGACGTTTTACGGTGATGGAACCCAACGGCCAGCCCTTTGGCAAGTGGACACTGAAGCGCTGGGCAGATACCGATATGGAAGAATCCAGCAGCATCTAGCCGAGGGCGCTAACCCCAGCCCAGATGGTGTAGCTCGTGTTCTTCTAGCCCGAAGTAGTGGCCTAGCTCGTGGAAGACAGTCACCTCGACTTGGTGCGCCAGCTCTTCTTCCGTGTTGCACCATTCCTGCAGCGCACCGCGGTAGATGAAGATGGTGTCGGGTAGAAAGCCCGTGTGGTCGAAAGTGCGATCTGGAAGGGCCACGCCCACGTAGAGGCCCAACAGGTGGGGATTTTCTGCGTTGAAATCCTCCACCAAGATGGCCAGGTTGCGCATCCGCTGGACGAACTCGTCCGGGAGTTTATCGAGCGCATCGTTGACCATCTCATCGAAGCGCTCTTCGCTTACTAAATACACCTGCTGCTCGTTATCGCCTTTTGTATTACCGATTTGCTCGGCTTATTACTGCGTGGCAGGTGCCGGAGCGTTAGCCGCCGAGCTATTGTCTGCTGGGGCGCCCTGTGCGTTAGGCGCTGGGCTGGGCGCTGCGGAAGGGTTGCGCACCGGATTGCGCTCTGGCTGGACTGCTGGTGGCGCGCCGTCGATAGTCAGAGCGTTACGGCCGCCGGTGGCAGAGCCGGTGATGGTGGAGAAGTGGCCATCGTTCGGGTGCATCAAAGAGCAGTTCACGGAGCGGCTGCCACCGTTCCATGCGGCCTCGCTGACCGAGCCCCAGAAGGGTTGCAAGGTGGACTGATAAAGGTTTTCTTCCTCGCCCAGGTACTCGATGGCGGCGGCCGTACAAGTTTCGTTGAGGTAGGAGTTTAGTTCCTCACCGTTGGGGTAGCCACCGGTGAAGTGTTCGCCTAGGTTCACGATGGATACGGTCTCCAGCTGGTGCGGCTGCGCACAGTCCACGGTGCGCACGATCTGCTTGTCATCAATGCTGCGGCATTCGCCAGGCTTGGCGACGACCGACTGATCCACCGCTTCCACGTTGCCGGTATTTAGCTGTGGAACGCCTGCCTCATCGGTGGTCTGTAGGCCACAGAGTAGGGTGCGATCTCCTTGCTGCCATGCTGCCTGTGGCGGCAGGACGGATGCAATGTCGAACTTGCCGTTTGGATCCCATTTGCCGTGCAGGTAGCCCAGGGTGCTGGACTCGCACAGCTCATCGCGCAGCGCGTTCTGGCGGGTGACGTCGGGCCGCTCAGCGTCGGGGCCGAACTCACTGGTGGGGTAGGTGCTGAGATCCTCGCGAGCAGCAACCTCAAAGCGGTGCGGCTTATCGCAGGAAATCTCGGCGAAGTTGGAGATTTCTCCCTTGCCGTCGATGTCCCAGGATAAGCAGGTGCCGGACTCGGCCGAGGTAAATGCAACTACCTCCGGCTCGGCGGAGGGCTGCTCTGCTTTATTGGGAGCGGACTGGTTGCCAGTATTCGGGCTAAGCAGCCCGTATGCACCGAGAAACGCGGCGGCTGCGAGGGTGGCCACCAAGAATAAGCGGACGGCAAACGATGAGCGCCAAGGAGAATTCTTACTCATAAGGCCTCCCATAGTACCCGCCTGCCTGGGATTCTTCTTATCTCTTAGGTGTCGAGAGCGCGGCTTACCCGCGTGGTAAGCCGGTAGCGGTCGGTGCGATAGACCGAAGAACACCACTCAACTGGGCGATCGCCCGAGCGGGACTTGCGGATGATGTGCAGCAGTGGGGTGCCGGGCTCGACGTCGAGAAGCTGCGCTATCTCCGCATCCGCCGCAATCGCCGTGACCGTCTGATCCGCCTCCGTGATCGGTAGATCGAAGTTGGAGTCCAGGATGGCGTAGACCGAGTTGTAGATGTCATTTTCCAGAAGGTTGGGAACAAAGGCAGAGTTATACCAACCGTCATCGATGGAATAGGGCTCCCCATCGCCCAAGCGGAGGCGGCGTAGGTGGGTATGCGTCACGGAAGGATCGGCGCCGAAGAACTCGGACACCTCATCCGGGGCTGACGCGCGGCCGCCCAAGAGGATTTTGCTGGAGGCCTGGACACGTTGGGCACCCATTTCATCGGAGAATGAGGCCAAATGCAGACGAGATACTAGGGGATTAGGGGCGACGAAGGTGCCTTTGCCGCGCACGCGCCGCAGGCGTCCGGCGGCAACCAAATCACCGATGGCGCGGCGCACCGTGATGCGAGAGACGCCATAAGTCTCTTCCAGAATGCGCTCACCTGGGAGGATGTCCCCTGGTTTCAAAGTGGTGTTGCACAGCTCGGTGAGGATGTCGCGCAGCTGGGCATGCTTTGGGACGGGTCCATCGGTGATGATTTGTGCGGTCATAAACACATAATAATTCGCTGGTTATTACCACTGCAAGGGCAGCTTAGTGCGCTAAACTTTTAAGCGTGATTGATCTAAAGTTCCTCCGCGAAAACCCAGACGTTGTCCGTGCCTCCCAGGTAACCCGTGGTGAGGATCCAGCTCTTGTTGACGAGCTTCTGGCCGCCGACGAAGCCCGCCGTTCTGCCATCCTGGCAGCCGACGAGCTACGTTCCGAGCAGAAGGCCTTTGGCAAGAAGATTGGCCAGGCCTCCCCAGAAGAGCGCCCAGCCTTGCTGGAGGGTTCTAATGAGCTGAAGGAAAAGGTCAAGAAGGCCGAGGCGGAACTGGCTGCTGCTGAAGAAAAGGTAAACGAGCTGCAGTTCCAGCTCTCCAACGTCGTGGAGGGCGCGCCGGCTGGCGGCGAGGATGACTTCATCGTCCTCGAAGAGGTTGGCACGATCCCAGAGTTCGACTTCGAGCCGAAGGATCACTTGGAACTCGGCGAGTCCCTTGGGCTTATCGACGTAAAGCGTGGCGCCAAGGTGGGCGGCGCCCGCTTCTACTACCTGACCGGTGACGGTGCCTTCCTGCAGCTGGGCATGCTCATGCTCGCGGCACAGAAGGCGCGCGAGGCTGGCTTCCAACTGATGATCCCGCCAGTTCTGGTTCGCCCAGACATCATGGCTGGCACCGGCTTCTTGGGCCAGCACTCCGATGAGATCTACTACCTGCCGGCAGATGATCTCTACCTCGTCGGTACCTCCGAGGTTGCGCTCGCGGGCTACCACAAGGATGAAATCCTGGATCTCAGCGACGGCCCAATCAAGTACACCGGTTGGTCCTCCTGCTTCCGCCGCGAGGCTGGCTCCCACGGCAAGGACACCCGCGGTATCCTGCGTGTTCACCAGTTCGACAAGCTGGAAATGTTTGTCTTCTGCAAGCCGGAAGAAGCAGAGCAGATGCACCAGATGCTACTGCAGATGGAAAAGGACATGCTCGCTGCGATGGAGCTGCCTTATCGCACCATCGACATCGCTGGTGGCGACCTTGGCTCGTCTGCGGCCCGCAAGTTCGACAACGAGGCATGGGTTCCAACCCAGGGCTGCTACCGCGAGCTGACCTCCACCTCGAACTGCACCACCTTCCAAGCGCGTCGTCTGCAGACCCGTTACCGCGACGAAAACGGCAAGACCCAGTACGCCGCAACCCTCAACGGCACCCTGGCCACTACCCGCTGGCTCGTTGCCATCTTGGAAAACCACCAGCAGGCCGACGGCTCCGTGGTTGTCCCAGAAGCGCTGCGCCCATTCGTGGGCAAGGATGTTCTGCGTCCGCGCTAAAGCAGATTAGTTAACAGTTATATATACGTCCCCCGGGTTTTCCTGACCCGGGGGACTTGTCGTGCTTAACTAGTAGTTGTTTTGTCCGAGCTACCTTTAGCCTTCACAAAGTCCCGCATATTTTAACCAGGGGGAAGAACTATGAACGCCGTTAAAGACTTCTTTTATCAACGCATTGTCACCCTGGCACGGGGCGTTACTATTGCGCAGGGGCTTAAGTTTCGCACCTGGGGCGAGGAGAATATCCCGGACAAGGGCGGCGCGGTGCTCGTGGTCAATCACACCGGTTACATGGACTTTGTCTTCGGAGGTTTTCTACCGCATAAGAAGAAGCGCCTGGTGCGCTTTCTGACCAAGGCCGGCGTCTTCAAGACCCCAGTCGTGGGCCCACTGCTGAAGATGATGGGCCACATCCCGGTAGACCGTATCGATGGTGGAGCTTCCATCCGCCAAGGCATCGAGCTGGCCAAGGCCGGCGAGCTGGTCGGCGTCTTCGCCGAGGGTACGATTTCCCGCAGCTTCGAAATCCGCAGCATGCGTGGCGGCGCAGCCCGCATCGCTTATGAAGCCGGCGTGCCGATTATCCCGACGGTCACCTTCGGCTCCCAACGGTTGTGGACCAAGGGACAGAAGAAGAACCTGGGCCGCAGCAATACCCCGCTGCTTATCCGTGCCCTCGAGCCTTTTAAACCGACTGGCGACGTCGAGGCAGACACCGCCGAGATTCGTCGCCGCATGCAGGAAGGCCTCGAGATGCTCTGGAAGGACTACGAGGCGGAGTTTGGTCCAATGCCGAAGGGCGCTTTCTGGGTTCCAGCCCGCATGGGCGGCGGAGCGCCGAGCCTGGAGGAAGCAGAGCGCGAGGATAAGGCGGTCGAGTCGGAGCGCTACCGCGTGCGCCGCCTGCGCGATGACCTGATGGGGCTCAAGACTCGCATCTCCGAAGCCACCTCTGAGCTGGTCAAGGACCGTCTGGCCATTACCGCAAAGCCGGCCAGCGGCGAGGTGGAGGAGCTCAAGCGCACCACCCCGGAGACACTCGAGTGGATCAAGGAAAACCTCAACATCGTCATCGAGGAGGCCACTCGTGGCTTGGGTGAGGGCCGCGACAAAGTCACCGAAATCATGGGACAGCTCAAGGTTGATGTGGCTGAGACGCAGGCCAACATCGCCACCAGTAGCAAGGAAGTCTTCGCGGGCTCCAAGGTGGAGCAGGGCTTGTTGAGCGCTGCAACTCAGTCGCGCCTTATCGTCTCCCGCCTGCCGCACCGCATGAAGGCGCACTTCACGCAGATCCCGCGCATCGTTGTGGCAGATGAATCCACCTTGAATTATGAGGATGGTTCCGTGACCAAGCGCCTGCACGATGCATTCGCCGGCGTTTATCCGGAGTCGCAGATGCTGGTGCTGATGTCCCCGCAGGCGGCAGCTCACCCAGACTCCACCTTTGCCAATATCCAGCAGGAACTGTGGAGGATTGAGCATCAGGGCGGCGTCGTCAAGCATGGCTCCGAGGTTATTGCCATGCACCCGCTTTCCGACGCCGCCGTTGCTGCCATCGAAGCACACAGCGACATTGTCGTCGAATGGGCCTACGAAGGTGGGGAAGTGGTCTCTGGTCATATCAAGCGCGAGCTGCGTGAGGTGAAGGACGTCCTGGGTGAAGTACCCGGTGCCCGTTTCGTGGACACCCCAACGGGGCTAATCGTGGTTGCAGATGAGGCATGTCGTTGGGTTGCTACTGAGCAGATTCTTGAGCTAGTGGGGGCGGCCCCGCGTGAGGTGACCGTCTTTGCTGGTGAGGCAGGAGACGAGGTTTTCTTGGACCACACGCAGGTGGTCGCGCTGGAGACTGCGCCCATTGAGCTGGTCAAAGAAGCAGGTTCCGTGACCTACTCGGCAGAGCGCGCTGGCGTCTCCGAGGTGCTGGAGGCGATGGCGAAGTTGAATAAGAAGAAGTAGACCTTAAAAAGGTTAGGGAAACCGCAAGGAGCGTCTGGATATGACCAGACGTTCCTTTTTATTTGTCTGTCTACACCCCCCTATAGGGGTATAATAAGTTTCTTTCCTTTATAAAAACTCATGGAAAATGCTGGTTACGGTGGCGAAACTTACGAGTGAGTAGTGCAACAGCGCGCTTTCTGTCGTGACCCCTAACATAAGATTTAGGAGAAAAGATCTTCAAGGCCCGAGGCGGGGAATGGACCACTTTGGGCGACCATGAGGCTCCACCTGTCACCGTAGCGCGCGCCGTGCGAGAGCACGGCGACTGTATTGCGATGGCATAAGGGGCAAGTTAAGGAGATGAGTTTAGTAATGACAAAGCTAAGCAATCAGAGTTTCAACCCGGAATACTTTGAAAAGGCATGGGAGAACTACTCCGATGAGGAATATGACGTCGTCATCATCGGCGGTGGCTCCGTTGGCGCAGGCGCAGCAGTCGACGCCGCTACCCGTGGCCTGAAGACCGCAGTTGTCGAGTCCCGCGACTTCGCGGCAGGTACCTCTTCCCGCTCCTCCAAGATGTTCCACGGTGGCCTGCGCTACCTGGCGATGTTCGACTTCCGCCTGGTCGCCGAGTCTCTCCATGAGCGCGAGCTCAACATGTCCACCCTGGCTCCGCACCTGGTCAAGCCGCTGAAATTCATCTTCCCGCTGACCCACCCAGTCTGGGAGCGCGTGATGATGTTCGGCGGCTTTACTTTGTATGACCTCATGGGCGGCGCAAAGAGCGTTCCGATGCAAAAGCACCTGACCCGCAAGGGCGTGCTGAATGTTGCCCCGGGCCTGAAGGATCACGCAGTGGTTGGTGGCGTGCGCTACTACGACACGCTTGTCGACGACGCTCGCCACACCATGACCGTCCTGCGTACCGCCGCCGAGTTCGGCGCCAGCGTCCGTACCGGCACCGAGGTCGTGGGCTTTGAAAAGGACCGCGGCGGCCGCATTACCGGCGCGCATGTCCGTGACGTTGCAACCGGCCGCGAGACCACCATCAAGGGCCGCGTCTTCATCAACGCCACCGGCGTGTGGAATGACAAGATCCAGGAGATGGCCGGCGTGGAGGGCAAGTTCACCGTCCACGCTTCCAAGGGCGTGCACATCGTCGTGCCGAAGGACGCCCTCGACGCCGATGCTGCACTGTGCTTCGTCACCGAGAAGTCCGTACTCTTCGTTATTCCATGGGGCGAATACTGGATCATCGGTACCACCGACACGGACTGGGAAAAGGGTCTATCTCTGCCGGATCCGGCACCAACCAAGGCCGACATCGACTACATCCTGGATCAGGTTAACCAGCGCGTTTCCCGCACCATTACCCGCTCCGACATCGTCGGCGTTTACTCCGGCTTGCGCCCGCTTTTGACCGGTAAGTCCGACACCACCACCAAGCTGTCCCGCAACCACGCCGTGGCCAAGGTTGCTCCGGGCCTCGTCTCCGTTGCCGGTGGCAAGTACACCACCTACCGCGTCATTGGTAAGGATGCCGTTGACCTGGCCGTCAAGGAGCTGACTTTCGACGCTCCAGAGTCCGTCACCGAACGCACCCCAATCCTGGGTGCCGAGGGCTACCACGCTCTGGCTAACCAGGTACCGACCTTGGCTAAGCGCTACGGAGTGCACCAGGACGTCATCGAGCACCTGCTTGGCCGCTACGGCTCCCTGCTGGGCGAGGTCCTCGCTCCGGCAGAAGAAGACGCTGAGCTGCTGAAGCCGGTTCCAGGCGCAGAGCAGTACTTGTGGGCTGAGGTGCGCTACGCCGTCACCCACGAGGGTGCACTGCACCTGGATGACATCCTTTCGCGCCGCCTGCGCATCGCCATTGAGTACGCACACCGCGGCGTCGATTGCGCCGATGCGGTGGCCAACTTCGTCGCTCCGCTGTTGGGCTGGGACGATGCTACCAAGCAGGCAGAAATCGCCGCATTCAAGCAGCACACCGAAGCCGAGCTGCAGGCAGAAGCAGCACTGACCGACCAAGAAGCAAACGACATCCTCGTGCGCGCGGCAGGCAAGCCGCAGGTATAAGGACCATTCAAGAGAAAGACTAAAAGCATGACCGCAATGGATGCTTTCCTCTGGGAGTTCATCGGAACTGCCCTGCTCCTCCTGCTGGGTAACGGCGTGTGCGCCTTGGTTACCCTGCGCACCTCCGGTGCCAAAGGATCTGACTGGATTGTCATTGCCCTGGGCTGGGGCATGGCAGTTTTCGTGGGCGCCAGCGTGGCGGACCCTTCCGGCGGCCACCTCAACCCGGCCGTGACCTTGATGGTTGCCATCAACGGCGGCCTTGAGTGGAACCTCGTTCCTGCTTACATCGCAGGCCAGCTTTTGGGCGCAATGCTCGGCGCATTGCTTGCTTGGGCGGCCTTCAAGCAGCTTTTCGACGCCAATAACCTCGACGAAGCTGGCAATGAAACCGGTGCGAACGCCTCCACCGGTGGCATCTTCTTCACTGGCCCTGCTCACCCGAATAACTTCTGGAATGCGGTCACTGAGTTCATCGGTACCTGCGTACTGTTGATGTTCATTGCCTTTGGTCCTTCCGGCGGTGAGATTGGTGCACTGAAGTATTTCGCAGTCGCATTCGTCGTCGTTTCGGTCGGCCTTTCCCTGGGTACCCCAACCGGCTACGCCATCAACCCGGTCCGTGACCTGGGCCCGCGCTTGATGTACGCATTCGTCCTTCCCATCAAGGACAAGGGAAGCGCCAACTGGGGCTATGCCTGGGTGCCAATCGTCGCCCCGCTGCTTGCTGCAGTAGCCATCGGTTTCCTTTCCATGGCTTTGGCTTAAATACGCATCTCACCGCATTTTTGAAAATACGCAAGGAGTAAATCCATGAGCGAAAACAAGTTCGTAGCAGCAATCGACCAGGGCACTACGTCCACCCGCTGCATCATCTTCAACCACGACGGCGAGCAGGTCTCCGTCGGCCAGTTCGAGCACGAGCAGATCTTCCCGGAAAAGGGTTGGGTTGAACACGACCCGAAGGAAATCTGGGACAACACCCGCCGCGCCGTCGGCGAGGCTTTGGCCAACGGCGACGTCTCCGTCGAGTCAATCGTTGCGCTGGGCATCACCAACCAGCGCGAGACCACCGTCGTGTGGGATAAAAACACTGGTGAACCGGTCTACAACGCAATTGTTTGGCAGGACACCCGTACCACCCAGATCTGCAAGGAGCTGGCGGGGGAGGAAGGCCCGGACAAGTGGCGTCGCCGCACCGGCTTGGTCATCAACTCCTACCCGGCAGGCCCGAAGGTCAAGTGGATCCTCGATAACGTCGAGGGCGCTCGCGAGCGTGCCGAGGCTGGTGACCTGCTCTTCGGCACCATCGATACTTGGCTGCTGTGGAACCTGACCGGTGGCGCCGAGGGCGACGGCGACCAGCCGCCAGTTCACGCAACCGACGTCACCAACGCATCCCGCACCTTGCTCATGGACATCGAAAAGCTCGAGTGGGATGAGGAACTGTGCAAGGAGATGGGCATTCCTACCTCCATGCTGCCGGAGATTCGTCCTTCCCTCAGCGACTTCCGCACTGTGCGTGCCCGCGGCTCCCTGGCTGGTGTGCCGATTCGCGCCATCCTTGGCGACCAGCAGGCAGCAATGTTCGGCCAGGGCTGCTTCCGCCCGGGTTCTGCAAAGAACACCTACGGCACCGGCCTATTCTTGCTGCTGAACACCGGTACCACCCCGAAGTTCTCCGAGAACGGTCTGCTGACCACGGTGTGCTTCCAGCGCGAGGGTGAACGCCCTGTCTACGCGCTCGAGGGCTCGGTCTCCATGGGCGGTTCCCTGGTGCAGTGGCTGCGCGATAACCTGCAGATGATTCCGAACGCGGCCTCCATCGAGAACATGGCCCGCTCCGTCAAAGACAACGGCGGTGTTTACTTCGTGCCGGCCTTCTCCGGACTCTTTGCGCCGTACTGGCGCCCGGATGCCCGCGGCGTCATCGTTGGTCTTACCCGCTTTGCTAACCGTAATCACATCGCCCGTGCGGTTCTGGAGGCAACTGCCTACCAGACTCGCGACGTCGCCGATGCCATGGTTGCCGATTCCGGTGTGGAGATCACCGAGCTGCGCGTCGACGGCGGCATGACCCACAACGAGCTGCTCATGCAGTTCCAGGCGGACATCCTGAACGTCGAGGTGCACCGCCCGAAGAACGTGGAGACCACCGCAACCGGTGCTGCCTTCGCCGCTGGCCTGCAGGTCGGCTACTTCGAGGATCTGAAGAGTCTGGACACCGGCAGCGGTGAGTTCAAGGTCTGGAGCCCGAAGATGGATGAGGAGGAGCGTTCCAACCTCTACAGCGAGTGGAAGCGCGCCATCAAGCGTTCCCTGGCTTGGGAAGACTCTGAAGATGACGACGTCGCTCAGTAGGCAACCCTCCCGCTAGCTCCCGATTAGCTAGCGCGTTCTAGGTCCCGCATCTTTTTGGTGCGGGACTTTATTTCTTACAGGAGGTGCAAATTGCCTGCGGGCGCGAAGTAGACTGTGGGACATGGTTGATTCCTTATGGGCGCCGCGCCTTATTGCCAGTGACATCGACGGCACTTTGTTAGATAAGAACCATCGCGTCACCAAGCGTAACCGTGAAGTAATAGCCCGAGCCGTGGCTTCGGGTGCGTACTTTGCGCTTTCCACCGGGCGCCCGTTCCGCTGGATTGCGCCCGTGCTCGAGCAGCTGCCCGTCCGCCCGGTATGCGTGACGTCGAATGGCGCCGTCATCTACGATTCCGCGGAAGATAAGCTCCTCAATGTTCACGCGCTCTCGCCCGCCGCCATCACAGAAGTTATCGCCGTGGCGCAGGAGGTGCTCGACCCGCTTGGGGGAGCAGGCTTCGGCGCGGAACGCGGCGGGACCTCGCTTGCCGACCCCGTCGAAGAGCTTTTTGTGGTGGAGCCCCGCTATTCCGAGAACGCGCTTTTCGACGGCTTTGGGGTCGTTTCCATCGATGAATTAGCGGCTGAGCCCGCGGTGAAATTGCTTATCCGTAACACGCAATTTAGCGCCCCTGAACTCTACGATCTGATTGCTCCGCGGGTGGACCCAACGGTTGCTCACGTTACCTATTCGATGACGGAGGGCATCCTCGAAGTCGCTGCCCCCAACGTGACCAAGCGCAAGGGCGTGTCCTGGCTGGCGGAGAACTTCGGCATCGAACGTAGCGACATAATCGCTTTTGGGGACATGCCCAATGACATCGAAATGCTGTCGTGGGTGGGGCGCGGCGTCGCCATGGGCAATGCGCATCCTGCCGTGAAGGAGGCCGCTGACGAAGTCACCATGGCCAACCATCAATCGGGCGTGGCAAAGGTGCTAGAACAATGGTTCTAGCATCTTAATCCTGCAGGGGCTGACACCCCCTGCCAACTAGTCGGTGAAGACGTTAATCTTCTCGGTTGCTGGGTCGTACTGGATGTAGCCACCCTGGAAGTCCACGCGGATTTCGCGGCCGTTGCCGGTGGAGACCTCGTCGGAGGTCGGCAGGCCGAGTTTGGTGGAGTTGTCGCCCTCGGACCAAGCCTCAGCGACCTTGCCCGTCAGGGCGTGGGTGCCCGTTTCCTTGGAAGAGAGAACAACGCCGTTTTCAAAGAGCTGGGAGACAATGCCCGCCTTGAAGTCCGGGCCGCCTACTGCGAGGCCGAGAACCGGGCCGAAGGCGTTCAGGATTGCCGTCCAGGACTGCTGCAGGCTCGGGTTGCCGGAGATCTGGACGACCTTGGAGACAATGTTTGGAATCTCCGAGGTGGTCAGGCCACCGACGACGGTCTTATTGCCGTCGACCTTCTGGCCCGAGCGAGACAGGAAGATGCCGACCAAAGTCGCGGCGATACCGGCAACCGCCTGGACTACTGCAACCGGCACCTGGACGCCGCCCAGGGAGGAGGTAGCGCCGTTCGTACCGGTGTTTCCGCCTGGGTTTCCGCCGGTGTTTCCACCCGGATTATTGGTACCCGGCGTCGTGGTGCCGGTATTCGTCCCAGTGTTCGTGTTGGTGCCATCGTTGGATGGCAGCTGCGCACCGGAGCCGGCAGTGCCGTTCTTGATGGACTGGTATTTGCGGTAGGTCGCATTGCGGATATCGCCCCAACGTGCCACGGTGTACTTGCCTGGGCAGGCGGTGTAGTGCAGGTCATTGTGGCCGTGGAAGGTCGGAACGTGAGCAACCGTTCCTGCTGGGAAACGGGAGCCGTTGAAGCCGCCGGAGACCAGGTCGGTGGAGCCCTTCGGGTTGATGTTGGAGATCGCGGCCTTCCAGCCAGCGATTTCCGCCACGGAATTCAGCATGGCTTCCGTCGGTGCTGTGGTTTCGTAGTTACCAATCATGGAGATACCCCACGTGTTGGTGTTAAAGCCGCCAACGTGTGCGCCCTGCACGGCCTTATCGAGGCCGCCGTAACGGCCCTCATAGATGGTGCCGTACTTATCCACCAGTGCGTTGTATCCGATATCGCACCAGCCCAGGTTCTGCGCGTGGTAGTGGTAGATTCCGCGCACCTGCGCTGCAGCATCAGCCTTGGTGTAGTTGTTGCTGCCCGCGGTGTGGTGCAGGGTCAGTGCCTTAACGCCGTCGTCGTAGTCTGGCCCCATGCAGCGCTTAGACTCGTCCGCACCCCAGCCCGCGCGGGAGACGACCCTTGGCATGCCGTCGGTGACGGCGGTCTGCTCGATAGCCTCGCCAGCCTGCGCATTGCCGTCAATGAAGACAGCCTCCATGCCCTCGGTGCTGGTGTTGTTTGCCGACGCGCCAGATTCCTGTGCGCCAGATTCCTGTGCGCCGGAATCCTTAGTGTCCATCTCCTGCACGTCAGCCACCGGCGCAATGTCACCGACGTTGTACGGCAGCGGCGCCGGGTGCGGGTTGGCTGCTGCTTCCGCGGCCTGTTCAATCACGGACTGATTGGAGTCCTCCGCCGGTGCGGAAGCAGGCGACTGGCTTGCCGACGCCGCCGGTGTCGAGGTTTCCTGTGCCGCGGACCCCGGGGCCTGTGCACCATCTTCTTCCACGGGGGTTTCCTCGAAGCTCTTGTCCAGGTTGGTGCCCGAGACAAGATCTACGTTGTTGATGGAAACCTGCACGTCGTTGGTGGTGCCGGTGTAAATCAGCTCGGTGCCGTTAGTGGCGTTCGGATCGTCGTTGGTATAACCCGAGTTGTCCATGCCGTACCACTGCGACCACGAACCGTCAGCCTGCTTCGCGCGCACGAAAGCGGCGACGTCACGAGCGCCCTTCCAGGTCACAGCGAACATGGAGAAAGGCTCGTCGCGGTGGAATTGCTTGACGGCGCGGGGGCCGTCGCCTTCGCCCTGGGCAGAGATAGCAGCGTCATCGACAACGACGGTTTCGCCGTCGCCAAAGCTCGTCGAGGCGGAAGCTACTTCGATGGGGCCGGAGCCGTTTTCTTGGGTGCGCAGCACTTGGTGGCCACCGAAGGCGGCAGCCGCAACCATCGAGACAGAGGTGACAGCAGCGATGATCGGAGTGGACCACTTCGACTTGGTAGGAACGAGACGGCGTCGTAGTTGCACGTTATCTCCCTTGAGGTTTTGCGTAACGCGTGCGGGTGGTTTAGACAGCTCAAACCGAATTACGAAAGTTAACAGTTGCGCAAAATGTTACTTATGTTGTTTCTGTTAATTCTGTTCCGACACGCGTCAAAAGTGCATTCTTGATGAAGTTCTTTGTGGGTGTCATCCCCGGCGACAAGGGCGATCTCCAATAAGGTGGGGTACATGACTTCTTATGACCTCATCGTTGTTGGATCCGGATTCTTCGGCCTGACCGTTGCAGAACGTGCGGCCTCTCAAATGGGCAAGAAGGTGCTCATTGTCGAGCGCCGTAACCACCTGGGCGGCAACGCCTACTCCGAGGCGGAGCCGGAGACCGGCATCGAGGTGCACAAGTACGGAGCGCACCTGTTCCACACCTCTAACGAGCGCGTGTGGAACTACGTCAATCAGTTCACTGATTTCACCGACTATCAGCACCGCGTCTTTGCCATGCACAACGGCACCGCGTATCAGTTCCCAATGGGTCTGGGCCTTATCAATCAGTTCTTCGGCAAGTACTACTCGCCGGATGAGGCACGCCAGCTCATCAAGGATCAGGCCGGCGAGTTCGACGTTGATGAGGCGCAGAACCTGGAAGAGAAGGCCATCGCTCTTATTGGTCGTCCGCTCTACGAAGCATTCATCCGCGATTACACCGCAAAGCAGTGGCAGACCGACCCGAAGGAGCTGCCGGCGGGCAACATCACCCGTCTGCCGGTTCGCTACACCTTCAACAACCGCTACTTCAACGACACTTACGAGGGCCTGCCGGTAGACGGTTACGCGGCATGGCTGGAGAACATGGCGAAGCACGAGCTTATCGACGTCCAGCTGGACACCGATTGGTTCGAGGTTCGCGAACAAGTTCGCGAAGAGAATCCGGATGCGCCGGTTGTTTACACCGGCCCGTTGGATCGCTACTTCGACTTCTCTGAGGGTGAGTTGGGCTGGCGCACCCTGGACTTTGAACTTGAGGTCTTGCCGACCGGCGACTTCCAGGGCGCCCCGGTGATGAACTATAACGATGCTGACGTTGACTACACCCGCATCCACGAGTTCCGCCACTTCCACCCAGAACGGCAGGATAAGTACCCGAAAGATAAGACTGTCATCATGAAGGAATACTCGCGCTTCGCCGAGTCTGGCGACGAGCCGTACTACCCAATCAACACTCCAGAGGACCGCACCAAGCTCGAGGCTTATCGATGCCGCGCTGCCGCCGAGGCACGCGAGAACAACGTTCTTTTCGGCGGCCGCCTGGGTACCTACCAGTACCTCGACATGCACATGGCCATTGCCTCCGCGCTGAGCATGTTCGACAACAAGCTGGCCCCGTTCTGGAACGAGGGCAAGGCCCTCGAACAGGAGCGCGGCCACTAAGCCGAACTCCGTCAACATAACACTTAACACTCAACACTCCACCCAACACTCCACACTGTGGAGTGTTGGGTGGAGTGTTGTATGTAGTGTTGCGCAGGCCGGGAAAGCTATGATTGACCTGCGAAATCAACCCTTACTTTGAGGATTTTGGACGAGGAACACGTGCGAACACTACACAACACACCACAGTGTGTGTAGTGTTGTGTGTAGTGTTTGAGGGTGTTCAGGAGCGTTGAGCGCTGATAGGGGTGAGTGATTGTGGTCTGGGACGATGACCAGGCGGAGATCGCCGAGATCATTGGGAGCCTGCGATCTCAGGGCACCGATACGCGCGCCGTAGAGGTCAAGGCAGCTGCGGGAGGTTTTCCCAAGAAGCTTGTTCGCTCTATCTCTGCCTTTGCTAACGGAACCGGTGGAATCATCATCTTGGGGCTGGATGAAGACAACGGGTTCGTTCCGGTACCAGGCTTTGATGCTACCGCCATGGCGGATGCCCTGGCTGGCGCATGTGCAGACCTCGTGACCCCGTCGGTTCGCGCCCAGATCGACATTGTTGAGTGGGAGGGCGCGAGCATTGTCGTTGGCACCATTCCCGAATGTGCTCCTTTTGAGAAGCCTTGCTGGGTCGTTTCTCAGTCGAAGTATCACGGCAGCTATATCCGGGTCCATGATGGGGACCGCGTACTAAAGCCATACGAGATCGACAGGCTGGAGGAAAACAAGACCCAGCCGGAATGGGATCTGGAGCCGGTTCCGGCTGCTGACATCGACGATCTGGATCCTGACATTGTGGCCGAGATCTTGGCCCGCGAGTGCTCCATCCATGAACGCATTTTTGGACGGTTGAGCGATGAAGAGGCGATGTTAGCGCTCCACCTGATTACCCGGAATGACAACGGAAAACTAGTGCCAACTCTGGGCGGACTTATGGCAGCGGGCACTTACCCGCAACAGTTTTTCCCGCGGCTCAACGTGACCTTTGCAGCATATCCCGGCACCGATAAATCGGCCGGAATAGGCAAGCAGCGCTTCCTCGACAACGAAAGTCTGGTGGGGCCCATTCCGGTGCTGGTCGCGGATGCCGTGCGGGCAGTCCGACGCAATATGCGCGTCGGAGGCGTAATCGAGGGAGTCTTCCGTAAGGACTTGCCGGACTACCCTCCGGAGGCTGTGCGTGAGGCAGTCGCTAATGCGCTTATGCACCGTGATTATTCGCCGCAGGCGCGGGGCACGCAGGTACAAGTGAACCTGTATGTCGACCGGCTGGAGATCCTTAACCCCGGTGGTCTTTATGGAACGGTCACCGTTGATCGATTGGGCACTGCGGGTATGTCTAGCGCGCGCAATCAGCATTTGTCTGCGTTGCTGGAGGTGACTCCTGCCGGTGACGGAGACGGGTACATTGCGGAAAATCGTGGTACCGGATATATCGAGATTCTCGACCAACTGGAGCGGCAGCTGCTGCCGCCGCCGGTACCACGGGATTCATTAACCGAATTTGAGCTCACCTTTGCGCGGCGAAATCCGACTACCCCGGAGCGCACCGCGGCGTTGGGTGGCGGAACCCGCGGGCGCGTGCTCGACTATCTGCGCGAACACAGGACAGCGTCCAGCCGCGAATTGGCAGCGGCTGCAGGGCTGTCCCTCAACGGCGTGCGCAGGACCATTAACGAACTTGTTGAGGAAGGCGTCATCGTGCGCACTGAGCCGCTGAAGAGCCCGAAGCAGCGCTATCGGCTGCAGGGCTAACCACGGCGTTCAACGTCACCTTGTTCGTGCGCCGCCGCTGAATACCTCGGCGCGAATTTCTCCATCTGTTCAAGCACGAGCTTGATGGCCTCCGGTGCCTTGTCCGGTGGATACTTGTAGTCGCGAAGCAACCTGCGGACCGAGCGGCGTAGTTTCGCACGTACGTCATCGCGTACTGTTCAGTCGGTCTTTGCATCGCGACGCAGCATGGAAACGAGCTGGCGTGCGATTTCAGCAAGAACTTCGTCCATGAGCTCGGTTGCGGATTCGTTTGTCGACACCGCGTCGAAGAAGGTGAGCTCGTCATTGCCTAGTGGCGGGGTGAATTGTTCACCGCGATTGCTTGTCCTTGACAATCGCTTTGGACGGGCGGATGAGTTCGGCGATGGCATGCACATGGCGATCGCTTCTGCGCTGAGCATGTTCGACAACAAGCTGGCCCCGTTCTGGAATGAAGGCAAGGCGCTTGAACAGGAGCGCGGCCACTAAAACAGCTTGCCTGCTTAAATCCCCGCCGACGAGGAGCTTTGAATCTTCTTCGGCGGGCTTTTTGTATCTGTACGCCGGCGCTTTGCCGGTTTACGTGTGCCGCGGGTCGGTGTTGAATGCGGGGGTGAAACTCCGTAAAGTTAACACTAGGTTAACAAACAGAGAACAGAAAGTAATTGGGTGAGTACCATGACGCATCTCAATGATCACCGCCTCGCGACCCTGCGCCAGGACCTCCACGACCTGTACGGCAACACTCACGCTGCCGCTGAAATCGACGCCGAGGTAGACGCGGCAATCGCGCGCCATACTGCCGGTGCAACGGTCGAAGAATTCATCCCTGTTCTGGTTGAACGTGAGGTAAAAGAATACTTCGGCGGGCACCGCATCCATGTTCGTTTCTCTGCTGGCACCAACCACGCCCTTGCGGAGAAGGTTGTTGAATTGACCAAGGAACAGGCCGGTGACGCCTTGTTTGTCGACGCCGCCCATTTTCACACCGAGGTTGACCCCAACAACCGCATGGTCAGCATGCCTGACTTCATCGTATACCTAGGCCGCGACATCCCGCGCGACGAAGCTGGCAAGGACATCAAGATTTGGGATATCGCTGCGGCCAATACGCCAGAGGAAGAGCGCGAACTTATCGACGACCTCGGCGCACGCGTGCTTTATATGTTGGGCAAGCTGGGCATCGAGCCAGCGGGCGATAAGGCCCCTGTCAAAGCCTAATCTCACAACTAGAAGCGATAGGCTGGCGGCAGTTTTTCATCAATAGCGCTGTTGGCTACCCAGAACTCGGCGTAGTTATAGGGCATGTAGTGCGTGCCCATGCCTGGATGCCAATCCTGCTCGCCTAGTTGCGGCGGAACTGAGCGCTGTTGATTGAGTTCGCCGTGGGCATAAAGCCGCTCGGGCAGCGCGCCGATGATGGGCCGGTAGTCGGCGAGAAGGCGCGCGAACTGCGCCGAGAAATCCGCGCGAGAAAGATCCTTTTCCAAGATCTCAATGCGCTCGAGAAGGGCGCTGATCGCGCTCGTCGCCGGAAGGTCTCCGCTTTTTGCCACTGCAGAAGCTTTCTGCATATCTGCTTTCAACCATGCCAACTCAGTTGACCGCGTGAGTTTTTCGCCCTTAGCCATGCGCTGGAGATCATCCAGCTGCGCCTTCGCAGTGCTGAGTCGGCGCAACTGGCGGTAACCCTGCGTAATCGACCTGCTGTGTTGGAAAAGTAGGGAAGTGCTAGCCGAAGGATCCATCGAATCCAGTGCCACAATATTCGGCTTTACCCGGCGATAGTCAGCCTTGATCTGTTCCCATTGAGCCTTGAAGGCTTCGTTAATCAGCGGGGTATTAAGTCCCGCGACGATTTTGTCGCCCTCGATGATGAACTTTGTGGCAGCCGGGAGGGTACCACGGTTGAAATCCAGCTGTTCGAGGAGTCGACGGGCGGTTACCCTGCGCGAATACAGAAATGAAGCCACGAGCATCGTGACCGCCAGCACTGATATCGCGATGAAGATGCTCCAGCCCGGAAGCCCCGTGGTCGATTCGCGGGAGATAGAGGGATCGCCCGCAGCCTTGGCCGCTAAAAGCAGGCCGACGGTGTAGTTGCCGCCGCGCACCGGCGCTTCCATCTGGTCCAGAATACCGTCCAGGCGCCCCGGCTTCTCGATGGAAATCGCCTCGCACACATCATTACTGCAACGGGCAGTCGATGACATTGGATCCAAACCAACGCCGATGAGCAGCGTTCCTTCCCTAAGGCTGCGTCCATCCGTGTTCAGCAGGCCGCGGGCGTTGTCTCGCAGGTATTCCAATGCATCAGTCGATACATCCTTGTGGTTGTGCTCATAGGTGAAGTACAGAATCCGGCTTACCTCAGGAGGTAGGTCGAGTGCCTCCGATTCCTGGCGCAGAGCTGATTCATCCGAGGGCGAAAGCAGATTACCTTCATCAAAAATCTCCACCGTGGGCGTAGCGGCGTGTGCCGTTGCTGGCAGCGTCACCAGCAAGAAAGCTACGGCAAGTAGCTGGAAAAGATATTTCATTAGATAAATAGAGTCCGCTCTTAAAGAGATAGAGAATGCGAGCGCATTTATGGCTCTTTAGGCTCGGATTAATCGTAGTGCTCACGGCCGGGTTGTGTTAAATATGCGTCACTGCAGCCCTGAATCCGTGTGGGAGCGAGGTTATCGGCCACAAACCACTAGGCTGTTTGACTGAATATTGTCATAAAACCGTTTGGAGAATCGAAGTAATCGTGACTGCCAACAATCCCTCCGCCAGCGCCGCTGGCAGCGAAACCCACGTTTTCGAACCTGTTCAGCGAATCTTGCTGCCCAAGCGCGGCGAGCCTTTTGACGTCCGGATGCTCTATCTCATCGAGTCCGAGCAAAACCGCGAGCGCCTGAGCTGGACCAACCGCACTGCGGTGACGATTCCAGCGGGTGAAGAAGCTTCTTTCGAGACCTACTTCAACGCTTTCCCTGCCTCCTACTGGCGCCGCTGGTCCCAGCTGAAGTCCATCGTGCTCTCCCTCGAGCTCGAAGGCCAAGCCAACGTCTCCATTTACCGCTCCAAACAGGACGGTCAGCGCATCTCCGTGGCCAACCACCTGGTCGGCAGCGGTCACCACGACTTCGAACTGCCGCTGAAGAACTTCGAAGACGGCGGCTGGCTGTGGTTCGACATCACCGCAGAGAAGGAAACCGTCCTTTCTAATGCGGCATGGTGTGCACCGCACGCCCCACAGGCACAGATCCTGCCCGATGGCACCGAACTGCCGGCTTCGGAAAAGCGCGTTGCCGTGGGAATTCCTACCTTCAACCGCCCAACCGACGCCGTCGCAGCTCTGCAGGCTCTCGCCGAGGACCCAGTGGTTGACGGCATCATCGACTACGTCCTTATGCCGGACCAGGGCAACCAGCACCCAGCAGACGAGCCAGGCTACGAGCAGGCCGTCGAGCACTTCGGCCCGCGCTTCCGCGAGTTCCGGCAGGGCAACCTGGGCGGCTCCGGCGGCTACTCCCGCATCATGTACGAAGCGTTGGAGAACACCGATTCCCCGTTCATCCTCTACATGGATGATGACATCGCCATCGAGCCTGACTCCATCCTGCGCGCAGTTCAGGCCGCGCGATACGCCGCAAAGCCGATCATCGTTGGTGGACAGATGCTGAACCTGCAGGAGCGCTCCCAGCTGCGCACCACTGGCGAGCAGGTCAACAAGCACGACTTCATGTGGGGCGGGGCACCGCACGCGGTCTACGACCACGACTTCGCCAAGTACCCATTGCGCGCTATTGGCGACGCCCAGTCGCACCTCGACCCACGCAAGTACGACTCCCGTGCTCTGCATCGCCGCGTCGACGTCGAATACAACGGCTGGTGGATGTGCCTGTTCCCACGCGTAGTTGCCGAGTCCAACGGCCAGCCGCTGCCGCTGTTTATCAAGTGGGACGACACCGAGTACTCCCTGCGTGCCCAGCGCGCCGGCTTCCCAACCGTGACTTGGCCAGGCGCTGCCATCTGGCACATGGCCTGGGCAGACAAGGATGACGCCATCGATTGGCAGGCGTACTTCCACCTGCGCAACCGTCTCATCGTCGCTGCGATGTACTACGACGGCGACGTCAAGGGCATTACGAAGTCCATCTTCAAGTCCACCCTCAAGCACATGATGTGCATGGAATACTCCACCATGGCCATCCAGATTGAGGCCATGAAGGACTTCCTCGCCGGCCCGGATCACCTCTTCGACATCCTGGAATCCTCCCTGCCGCGCATCGCGGAAATCCGCAAGAATTACTCCGATGCCGTCATCATCGAGTCTGCCGACCAACTGCCGGCTCCGACCGGCGCGCCGGGCGTACCGACCCGCAACATCGGCGGCCGCCTCGGCAAGGTCAAGAAGCTGCCATGGCTGCTGAAGTCCGCAAAGCACCTGGTCACCAAGGAAGACCGCGCGCACTACGAGGCGCCGCAGCTCAACCTCACCCCAGACGAGGCGCGCTGGTTCACCCTGTCCCGCGTGGACTCCGCAACAGTTTCCACCGCAGGTGGCACCGGCGTGGCCTTCCGCAAACGCGACCGCGATCTGGCCACCGACCTCGTCAAGCAGACCCGCGGCCTGCTCAAGGAGATCGAGGAGAACTTCGACGATCTGAAGGCGCAGTATCGCGCCGCGATGCCGGAGCTGACCTCCCGCGAATCCTGGAAGAAGGTATTCGATGCCCAGTAAGCTTTCTGTAGCTGAATCACACGTTCTGGAAAGCATCCAGAACGCAGCTTTCGACGTTCCTGGAGTTGTACCTGCCGCCCGCGGCCTTAGCCACTTGGGTGAGCATGCCCTGGGCTGGATGGGCACTTCCGCTCTCATGTACGCGGTCAATCGCGCGGACAAAGCGAAGGCTCGCCAGTGGGCATACGTCGGCGCGAGTGCTTTTACTGCCCATGCGGCCAGCGTTGTGTTAAAGCGCATCGTTCGCCGCAAGCGTCCCGATTACCCGTACGTGCGTGTGGGCGTGGCAACGCCGTCTAAGCTGTCGTTTCCTTCTTCCCACTCGACGTCGACAACCGCGTTCCTCGTCGCCGTCGCACATCTTTTGTCCACCCCAGCGCCGCTTGTCGGCGTGCCCGTGATGATGGCTTCGCGCATGGTGCTCGGAGTGCATTATCCAACGGATACCGCGGTTGGAGCTGCGATCGGCGCAGTCACCGCAGAGGCATTAACCCGCTACGAAAGGAAGACCGCGTGAGCGATTCCCACCACGACGACGGTACGCAGCGCGTGTTCCACTCTGAACCGCATACCGCAGGCATCGACACTGGCCGCAAGCGTAAGCCGCCGAAGAACCTCGCCGACGGAATGGTAAAGGCCCTCCGCCCAAAGCAGTGGGTCAAAAATGTCCTCGTCCTCGCTGCTCCAGCAGCAGCGGGTGCGGACGCACTGTTCCATTCGCGCGTGCTTCTCGACGTCCTCCTTGCCTTCATCGTCTTCTGCATGGGCGCGTCCTCGATTTACCTCATCAATGACGCACGCGACGTCGAAGCTGACCGCGCGCACCCGACCAAGCGTTTCCGCCCGATTGCCGCTGGCGTCCTACCAGTTGGCCTGGCCTACACCATGGCGGCAGTGCTCATCGTTGGCTCCATTGCTTTGTCCTTCCTGGCCACCGCTGGCCCACAGCTGGCAATCGTGATGGCTGTGTACATCGCTTTGCAGCTGGGCTACTGCTTTGGCTGGAAGCACATGCCGGTTATCGACATCGCGCTGGTTTCCTCTGGCTTCATGCTGCGCACAATGGCCGGTGGCGTTGCCGCGGGCATCGTCTTGTCGCAGTGGTTCCTGTTGGTTGCGGCATTCGGCTCGCTGTTTATGGCTTCCGGTAAGCGCTACTCGGAGATTCTTCTTGCGGAGCGCACCGGCGCCAAGATTCGCAAGTCCCTCGAGGGCTACACGCCGACCTACCTACGCTTCGTCTGGACCCTTGCGGCTACCGCTTTGGTCATGTCCTACTCGCTGTGGGGCTTCCAGCTTTCCAACGCCGCCGATGGCCCAGCTGGCGTCTGGTACCAGGTTTCGATGGTTCCGTTTACCATCGCTGTGCTGCGCTATGCCGCTGACGTCGACCGCGGCAATGGCGGCGCTCCCGACGAAATCGCCCTGGAAGACCGAGCACTGCAAGTCCTTGCGCTCGCGTGGCTGGCCTGCATCGCTATGGCGGTCTACATCATGCCGATGCTGTAGAGAACAGGGTTCTCTGCAGGGGCAGGGCGCTCTACAGGAACGGAATATGACACCATAAAGAATGTATTCTGGCAGCACAAAGCTAGGAATATAACCAAATAAGATGGGTAATGTTAAACTTTTACCCCGTGAATAACACTAATAACAAGAATCTGGTCCGGCTCAGCGCCGCGGCATCGGTGATTGTTATTGGTGTTTTTTCTTTTTGGGGTGGCTTCGTACGCCGCTGGATTTCCGACGATGGCCTCATCGTCCTGCGCACCGTACGCAACCTCGAAGCCGGAAATGGCCCCGTGTTCAACATGGGCGAGCGCGTCGAGGCTAACACTTCCACGCTCTGGCAGTACCTGATTCTGCTGCTGCGCTGGATCACTGGCGCCGACCTCGCAGGCATTGCCATCTACTTAGGGCTTTTCTTTGCTGTCTGTGCGATGGCGCTCGGCGCATTTGCCACCGCTGGTCTTGTTTCGCGGGGCAAGAGCGCAACCCTCGTCGCTCCTGCCGGCGCACTGGTCTACCTCGCGTTGCCACCAGCTCGCGACTTTTTCACCTCCGGCCTCGAATGGGGCCTAGCCATCTTCTATCTGGCCGTGCTGTGGTGGATGCTGCTGAAGTGGGCTCGGGGCGTCGACAAGCATGCGGCGAATGCCAGCGACTCCATGCCATATTGGCTGGCTGTCTGGGCTGGTCTGTCCTGGCTCGTGCGCCCAGAGCTCGCTCTCTATGGCGGGCTGGTTGGTGTGCTGCTGCTGGCTGCCCACCGTAATTGGAAAGCATGGCTCGGCATTCTCGCTGCGGCGCTGCCTTTGCCGCTGGGCTACCAGATTTTCCGCATGGGCTACTACGGCCTACTTACCCCGCACACTGCGGTGGCGAAGTCCGCATCCGGCGCAGTGTGGAGCCACGGCTTTAACTATTTGGGCGACTTCGCTCTGCCTTATGCGCTCTACGTACCGCTCATTGTCCTCGCTGCGTGGGCGCTGTGGAGCCTGCGTCGTGAACTGCGTCCCAGTGGGTTTCGTACTCCGGCCACCGCAGCCTACCTTTTGCTCGCGGCCGGTCTTTTGCATCTGATTTATGTCCTGCGCGTCGGCGGTGACTTCATGCATGGCCGAATGCTTTTGTTGCCGCTTTTCGCTTTGCTGTTGCCGGTCTTCGTCCTCCCGTTGCGTTCGATTCTTGGGGGTCTAACCGCTGCTATCTGCGCAGTCTGGGCATGCGTGATTGTTCTGCGTGGGCATTCCGTTGACTGGGATGATTTTTCTGGCCCGCTCAACATCGTCGACGAGCGTGAGTTCTGGACGCATGCCACCAAGCGCCAAACCGGCCACCCGCCGCGCTCGCTGGAAGACTTCGGCCACATGCGCTTTATTGAGCACTACAAAGAGGGCATGGATGAGCTCGAAGCTGGCGACGCCCTTGCCGTTCTTTATGCCAAGAAGGGTGAGGAGGATGCCTATGGCTGGATGGGCATCGAACGAGACCCCAGCATTGATGAATTACCCACGGTCTACTTCATCAACATGGGCATGACTTCTATGTACGCACCGCTCGAGGTGCGCGTGCTCGATGACATCGGCTTGGCGACGCCGCTCGCCGCCCGCCAACCACGCATCGCCGACGGCCGCATTGGTCACGACAAGAGCCTGCCGACATATTGGCAGGCGGCGCAGACCGCGGTGGATATCGACGAGCTGCCGTCCTGGTACGACAAGGAAGAAACCCGGAAGGCACGCAAGGCGCTGCAGACAGAGGACTTCCAGAAGCTGTTTGCCACCTACAAAGATCCGCTTGATGCGAAGAGATTTTTCGAAAACATCAAATTCGCGCTAACCGACGGCCGCACCCTGACTTTTTCTGAAGATCCTGACGATTACCTTGGGAAATGATAGGGATTTAATCTCCGTTACGGCGTGGCAGCTTCCCTAAACTGCCCTGCGCCTACTCAGTTAACGTGGTTCTGGATGGAACTTTCCTGGCTAAGTGGGTTAAGCTGCTAGAGATTCCTCGTTATATTTCTGTGACGTTAACGTTTCCAGATGTGGCGACGATATGTGTCAGTAGCACTAAATTTTTCTATCTAGCTCTTGTTGAGAAGTACATAAAGGAGAGACATGACTTCACTGAGTTCGGGTCTCAAGGCGCGTGTTCTCACAGTCGTGATGGCCGTTGCGGTCGCGCTTGGACTCGCTGTTGCTGCCGGTAGCCAGGAAGCGTCCGCTGCAAACCGCGACTTTTTGCGTGCCGATGCCACGGGCACCTGTGACTGGGATGCCGTCGGTTGGTGGGTGCAGCGCTGTGACGTTTGGTCCCCAGCAATGGGCCGCAACATTCCGGTGCAGATTCAGCCGGCTAAGAACGGCGGCAACGCTGGTCTGTACTTGCTCGATGGCCTGCGCGCGACGAACCGCACCAACGCTTGGGTCAACGACGTAAATGCTGCCCGCACCTACGAGCCGCACAACATCACCCTCGTAATGCCGGTTGGCGGAGAAGCCTCCTTCTACGCTGACTGGGAGGGCCCGGCTACCTACAACGCTGTTTCCCCGATTAACTACAAGTGGGAAACCTTCCTGACCTCCGAGCTCCCAGGCTACCTGGAGCGCAACTTCGGCGTTGCTCGTAACAACAACTCTATTGCTGGTCTGTCCATGGGCGGCACCGCAGCCATCACCCTGGCCGGCAAGCACCCAGGCCAGTTCCGCCAGGTTCTGTCCTACTCTGGTTACCTGACCACCACCTTGCCAGGTGCACAGACCTTCATGCGTCTCGCGCTTCTCGACGCCGGCGGATTCAACATCAACGCAATGTACGGTTCTCTGGTTAGCCCGCGCCGTTTCGAGAACGATCCGTTCCGCGTCATGGGCGGTCTGCGCAACACTGACGTCTACATCTCTGCAGCTTCCGGTATCCCAGGCGCAGGCGATGCAGGTTACTTGCCGCAGCATCAGCTGTCTGGCGCCGTTTTGGAGATGTTCGCTGGTGCGACCACCCGCATCTGGGAGGCTAAGGCTCGTGCAACTGGTCTGCGCGTGACTTCCAACTACCCAATGCAGGGCCTACACAACTGGGCACAGTTTGGCTACCAGCTGGAGCGCTCTAAGCCACAGGTTCTCAATGTGATGAACGCTTGGTAAGCATCTAGGGAATTCGTTAGGAATCGCTCCGGCGAATTGTCCTAGATGGGTTCTTAACCGGCCGCAGGTTTTCCTGCGGCCGGTTTTGTGTTTTGGGCGTGTTCCTCTATGAAAAGTCTCAAGTTCAACTTAAACTTGAGCACACAATAGACAGCACTTCGCGGCCTAGATGAGGAAAGTCCGGAGGAGGGGAACCTTCGGAAACCACGCCTAGTCCGCTACCTCGACATTAAAACCTCGACTTCATACAAGGACTCATCTATGCGTAAAAATGCGTCTGCATCCAGCCTGCGCTCTCCAGGTTCCCCGACCAAGGCTCGTAAGGGTCTGGCCATCGCAGCTTTGCCTACTGCTGTAGCGGTGGGCCTGTCTCTCCTGCCGAATGCAACGGCTCAGTCCTCCCTTGGTTCTTTGACACAGAACCTGGGTAGCTCCAACCTATCCGATGCTTTCGCTCCTGGCACCCCGCCGGAGCGTACTCCGATTCAGACCGAGTACCCAGAGGTTGAGGGTCTTCCGGAAGGCGTCGATATTTCCCGCGTGGAATACCTGACCAACCGCAACCTGCGCGTCTACATCAAGTCCGCAGCGATGCCGGACAAGGAGCAGGTTGTCCAGATCCAGCTTGCTCGTGACTGGTACTCCAGCCCGGATAAGAAGTTCCCAGAGGTATGGGCACTCGACGGCCTGCGCGCACGCGATGACGAGTCCGGCTGGACCATCGAGACCGACATCGAGACTCAGTTCGCTGAGCGCAACGTCAACCTCATCATGCCGGTGGGCGGCGAGTCCTCTTTCTACTCTGACTGGCAGAAGCCGGACAATGGCCGCAACTACAAGTGGGAGACCTTCCTGACTAGGGAGCTCGTCCCGATTCTCGATAAGGCTTATCGTTCCAACCAGAAGCGCGCCGTTACCGGCATCTCCATGGGCGGTACCGCGGCTATGAACTTGGCGGAGCGAAACCCGCACCTGTTCCAGTTCGTTGGTTCCTTCTCTGGCTACCTGGACACCACCACGCAGGGCATGCCTGAGGCTATCGCCGCAGCCCAGATGGACGCCGGCGGATACACCTCTACCAACATGTGGGGTCCGCACTACTCTCAGGATTGGATCGACCATGATCCGAAGCTGGGCATCGAAGCACTCAAGGACATGAAGGTCTACGTCTCCGCCGGCTCCGGTAAGGACGACTACGGCAATCTGAGCTCCGTGGCAAAGGGCCCTGCAAATGCTGCTGGCGTTGGCCTCGAGGTCATCTCCCGTATGTCTACCCAGACCTTCGTCGATTACGCGAAGCGCGCCGGTGTGCCAGTTGTTTCCCGCTTCCGCCCATCTGGCGTTCACAGCTGGGAATACTGGCAGTTCGAAATGCGCGAGGCTTGGCCAGTCATGGCCGACGCCCTCGGCATCGCTAAGGAAGACCGCGGCGCAGATTGCACCCCGGTTGGAGCTATCGCAGAGGCAACCAAGTCCGGCATCCTAGGCTCCTGCCTGAACAATGAGTACGACGTCGCCGGCGGTAAGGCCGAGGATTTCCAGGCGGGTACCGCTTACTGGTCCCCAGAGACTGGTGCACACGCCATCTTCGGTCGCATCGGCGCACGTTACGCAGAAAGCGGCGGCCCGACCTCCTGGCTGGGCTTCCCAACCACCGGCGAGACCAAGACCCCAGACGGCAAGGGTCGCTTCGTTCACTTCCAGCACGGCTCCATCTACTGGACCGCAGAAACCGGCGCTTGGGCTATTCCAGGTGACATGGTTGAGGCATGGGGCAAGAATGGCTTCGAAGGCGGCGACCTGAAGTACCCAACCGGCCCAGTCACTAAGGTCGGCGAGGGCTTCGCACAGGACTTCCAGAATGGCGTTCTGACCCGTAACCCGGATGAGTCCCACTCCATCGTCCACGGTGCCATCGGTGCCAAGTACAAGGAGCTGGGCGGCCCGTCCTCCCCGCTGGGCTTCCCGAAGGGTGGCGAAAAGCCAATTAAGGGCGGCTTCTTCCAAGAATTCGAGCACGGCAACATCTACTGGTCCGCTGAATCCGGTGCGCACTACATTCTGTACGGCGCAATCATGGACGAGTGGGGCAAGCGCGGTTTCGAGCAGGGCGAGTTCGGCTGGCCAACCAGTGACTACAACCAGATCGCAGCCGGCGGCATCTCCCAGACATTCCAGCACGGTGAGATCCGCGAAATCATGGGCAGCGTTCAGGCGGAAAAGAAGTAATCATGCGTACCTCCTTCCGGGTTCCTGTAATGTGCGCAGCCTTCATGGCTGCTGCACTCGGCATAAGCGCCTGTGGTTCCGCAACGGTTGAAAGCGAGAATTCTCCCGAGCAGACGAAAGTCGCCCCGCTCGAGCGTTCTCCGCAGCCTGCAAGTGCTTCTGAAAGCGCCTCTGAAGCTAGCTCGCAGTCGGCGGATTCTTCGGACGAAAAGTCCTCTTCAGAATCCAGCGCTGCTTCGGCAAGCGATGAGCCTGAAGACCGTGGCGCCCGGGAAATCTCCGCTATCCCTTCGCCTAGCCGGACTCAGGGACCTGAGCAAGATTTCCTAGCTGCAGTTCAGAAAGCTGGAGTAAAAACAGAAGGTGCAGAAGATCAAATCATCGGTGCAGGCCAAGCTGCGTGCAACGAAGGCGATGCCGTAACCATCCCCGCTGTTGCAGGTCAGCTCATCGAGCAGGGCCGCGCACCTTTGTCACATGAGGAGCTAACCGCTGTCCTCACGGACCAAGCGCGCGGCACCCTGTGTGCTAAATAAGGTAGAAATTTATGCGAAAAACACTCACGGTTGTTGCCGTCCTCGTCGTATTAGCTGTCATCGGCGCGGGAGCGGTTCACTTCTTAAACGCCAACAAGGCAGGAGAATCCAACAACCTGAGTGAGCCGGTGCCCACCGAGCAGGGCGGGGGAGTCGAGGCCCCTGCCCAGCCGGATTGGTGCCCGCGCTTCGAAGTGATTTCTGCCCCTGGCACTTGGGAATCCAAGGCCGATGATGACCCCATCAACCCGACCGCCAACCCCAAGTCCTTCATGCTTTCCATCAGCAACCCGCTGAAGGAGGCCTACGTTCCTGAAGACGTAAAGGTCTGGACGCTGCCTTATACCGCGCAGTTTAAAAACATCAACGCTCAACAGGAGATGAGCTACGACGAATCCCGTGATGAGGGTACCTCTCGCCTCGAGGGCGAGCTGACCACCATGCACGAGAACTGCCCAGCCACCAAGTTCATCATCGCCGGTTTCTCTCAGGGTGCTGTCATTGCGGGCGACGTCGCAGACCGCATCGGTGGTGGCAATGGCCCAATCCCAGCCGAGGCTGTTTCGGGCGTTGCGTTGGTGGCAGATGGGCGTCGCCAAGCAGGCGTAGGCCAGAACCCCGGTGTGCCCGTTGCTGGTGTCGGTGCAGAGATTGCTCTGCAGCCGGTTGGCATGCTCATCCAAGGCATCGTTCCTGGAGCATCCATGCGCGGGCCGCGTGCAAATGGCTTCGGCTCCTTGGCAGATCGCACCTTCCAGATTTGTGCACCTGATGACTCTATCTGTGATGCCCCACTCGATGGCCCAAACGGCCTTGAGCGCGCACGCGGGCTCATTGAAGCAAACGGTGTGCACGCGATGTATGCCACCAACCCGAACGTGATTCCGGGCACGACTGCCAATCAATGGGTCGTCGGCTGGGCGCGGGAAATTATCGACCGCACCTAACTCCGTTCAAACTTAAAACGGTCATGTTATGTAACGCTGTGCGTCTCCGAGATGATATTTTTAATGTCAAAAGTAAACAATCTAAGCCCAAAAGGAGATTAGATGGACCTCCAAGCATTGATTGGCCAGTTCTTTGACGGGAATGGTCGCATTGTTCTGCCGCCTCACTTGACCCTGCCGGGGCTTTGTGAGTACGTCTTTGAAATGGAACAACAATCAGGAGTTCCTGATCGCCCGGTTTTGCGCCAGTGGCTCTTTGATGATGACCCAGCTGGTGCTCCGCGCGATTTCACCCGCTCAGAGGTAAACAAGCGAATCAAGGTTGTGGCCGCGCGCCTGCAGCAGGTCGGCGCAGTAGGGGACCGCGTGGCTATTCTTGCCGGAAACTCTCCTGAGTATCTGTTTGGCTTTATGGGCGCGATGTATGCGGGAATGACGCCGCTGCCACTCTATGATCCGAACGAGCCGGGGCACTCCGAGCACCTGCGCGCAGTCTTTGGTGATTCGAATCCTTCGATTGTTCTGACCAACAATGTTTCTGCAGCCGCAGTTCGCCGCTACTTCGCAGACTTGCCGTCGGCGCAGCGCCCACGCGTGATTTCCATCGATTCTCTGCCGGATTCGCTCGCGGCTTCGTGGAAGAATCCAGTTGAGCAAGGCGCCGGTGAGGGCGCAGCAGCGCCCGTCGACGCTCCCGCTTTCCTCCAGTACACCTCCGGCTCTACCCGCACTCCAGCGGGCGTGTTGCTGACTAACCGCTCGATTTTGACGAACGTACTGCAGATTTTTGCTGCGGTACACATTAAGATGCCGCCGCGCATCGTTTCCTGGCTGCCGTTGCATCACGATATGGGCATTATTTTGGCTTCTTTCGCCACCATTTTGGGCTTGAACTTCGAGATGATGACACCGCGTGACTTTGTGCAGCAGCCGAAGCGTTGGGTACGCCAGATTAGCCGCCAGCCAGGCGATGAGAACTTCGCAGGAATCTATGCCGTGGTTCCGAGCTTTGCTCTGGAGCTAGCTGCTCGTTATGGCGCACCGGTTGCGGGTGAGGATATTGATCTATCGCATATCGATGGCATTATCATCGGCTCCGAACCTGTAACAGAGACTGCAGTTGATAACTTCTGGGAGGTCTTTAGCAAGTACGGTCTCAAGCGCGAGGCTATGCGTCCTTCCTATGGTTTGGCAGAGGCAGCGTTGATGGTGGCTACTCCGCAGGAAGGCGAGCGCCCGCTCATCACGCACTTCAACCGTGAGCAGTTGACGGCAGGCAAGGCCGTTGTGGAGGACAAGTCCGAGCAGACGGTGGCTTTTGCATCAAATGGTCAGGGCATGCCTGCTCAGTATCTGACGATCGTGGACCCAGAAACCAAGGCTGAGCTTGCCGACGCCCAGATCGGCGAGCTGTGGCTGCACGGGGACAACATGGCAGCCGGTTACCTAGGCCGCGAGGACGAGACAGCTTCTACTTTCCGGAATACTTTGGCCACGCGCCTGCCGGAGGGTTCCCGCGTTGTTGGGGCGCCGGAAGATGACAAGTGGATGGCCACGGGCGACCTTGCCACCATCGTGGATGGTCACCTCTACATCACGGGCCGTTTGAAGGACTTGATCGTGGTTGCGGGACGAAACCACTACCCGCAAGATATCGAGGCGACCGTCCAGGAGGCCTCGGCGCATGTGCGACCAGATTCCATCGCTGCCTTCTCTGTGGAAGGTGGCAGTACCGAGCAGCTAGTGCTGCTGATCGAACGTGCTGATGATGCAGATTCTGCAGGCGATGAAGCAGCGACTGAGGTTATTCGTACCGCCGTCTCGAAGGCACACGGTATTACACCGGAGGTCATTCGCTGGTTTAGCGCGCATGAAATCAATCGCACTTCTTCTGGGAAGATTGCACGCCGTGTAGCGAAGAAGCACTTCCTCGCGAGCTAACGCGGCGCTTTTAGCTTTCTCACCTCTGCTGTATTGCACTGCCATATAGCAGAGGTGAGTTGTTATCGTGACAGAAGTTAACAAAATGAGACAATAAAGCGATAAAGATTGCATGCATGCGGCAACCAGTGCTGTGCAGAATTGTGCGGAAACTCCCCATTTATAGAAAGCTAATTTAGATGACTGTTGAAGAACTACGAGGCTGGCTACGCAATTGGGTCGCGCAAACCACCGGCCTATCCGCTGAGGAAATTACTGATAGCAAGCCTCTAGAAAACTTCGGGTTGTCCTCCCGCGATGCAGTGGTTCTCTCCGGTGAACTGGAGAACCTACTCGGGATGAAGTTAGAACCGACTGTCGCTTATGAATACCCGACTATTGCACAGCTCGCTGACCGTCTGGTCAACGGTGTAGCATCCTCGAGCAACTCCGCGGCCGATTCCAGCAGCGGTACCGCCTCCTCGCGCAATGCCGGCATCATTGGCGGCGATATCGCGATTATCGGTGAAGCTGGCCGTTTCCCCGGCGCGCAGAACGTCAAAGAGTTCTGGGACATGTTGGTCGAAGGCCGTGCCGGAACCGGCCCGCTACCTATGGGCCGCTGGTCGGAGTACGCCGCAGAGCCGACGGTCTCGGAAAAGATCGCTAACCAGAACACCGATGGCGGTTACCTCGAAGACATTGCTAGCTTCGATGCGGAGTTCTTTGGGCTTTCTCCCCTCGAAGCCGCGAACATGGATCCTCAGCAGCGCATTCTTCTCGAACTAGCTTGGGAAGCGCTCGAGGACGCAGGGCTTCCAGCCAACCAGCTGCGCGGCACTGCAACGGGCGTGTACATGGGCTCGACTAACAATGACTACGGCATGCTCATCGTCGCTGACCCTGCAGAGATGCACCCTTATGCCATGACCGGCACCTCTTCTGCAGTGGTGGCCAACCGCATCTCCTACGCACTGGACCTGCGTGGCCCTTCCATCAACGTGGACACTGCATGCTCCTCCTCGCTGGTCGCTGTTAGCCAAGCCGTCAATGACCTGCGCACAGGTGCCTCTGACGTAGCTTTGGCCGGCGGCGTTAATATCCTCGCAGCTCCGCATGCCTCGACTGGTTTTAGCGAACTTGGAGTTATCTCCCCGACCAGCGCTATCCACGCTTTCTCCGACGACGCCGACGGTATCGTCCGCTCTGATGCCGCCGGCGTTTTGGTGCTCAAGCGTCTCGCCGATGCCGAGCGCGATGGTGATAACATCCTCGCCGTCATCAAGGGCACTGCCGTTAACTCCGACGGCCACTCCAACGGACTAACCGCCCCGAACCCAGACGCGCAGGTTGACGTCCTTGAGCGCGCCTACGCCGACGCTGGTATTGACCCGCAGCTAGTCGACTACGTCGAAGCCCACGGCACCGGCACCATCCTCGGAGACCCAATCGAGGCCACCGCCCTTGGCCGTGTTCTCGGTTCCGGGCGCGAAACGGCAGCGCCGATGCTTCTCGGTTCTGCGAAGTCGAACATCGGTCACTCTGAATCCGCTGCTGGCGTAGTTGGCCTCATTAAGGTCATCGAGTCGATGCGCCACGGTGTCATCCCGCCAAGCATCAATTTCTCCGCCCCAAACCGCTACATCGATTTCGACAACGAGCACCTCGAAGTCGTTGAGGATCCCCGCGAGTGGCCGGAATACTCGGGCCAGAAGGTCGCCGGTGTCTCAGGCTTCGGCTTCGGTGGAACCAACGCGCACGTCGTCCTCACCGACTACCGCGGCCTGACTGCCGAGACCGCAGCGCAGGTCAACATCGACGAGGGCGCTCCAGTCTCCCTGCCGATTTCCGGTCTTCTGCCATCCCGTCGCGCGGCTGCTGCAGGCCAGATCGCTGACTACATCGAGCAAGAACATCCTGACCTGCTTTCTCTCGCGCGCACGCTTGCGCGCCGAAACCATGCACGCTCCCGTGCAGTGGTGACGGGCGTCAGTGAAGAAGACGTCGTCAAGCGTTTGCGTCAGGTAGCCGACGGCAAGGTCTCCATGGGAATCGCCTCTGCAGATTCCCCGTCTGTACCAGGCCCTGTCTTTATCTACTCCGGCTTCGGTTCCCAGCACCGCAAGATGGTTAAGGATGTGCTCGAGATTTCTCCAGCGTTTAAGGAACGCTTGGAAGAACTCGACCGAATCGTCGAATTCGAGTCCGGGTGGTCCATCCTTGACATCGTTGCCGACGACGCCCAAACCTATAACACTGAAACCGCCCAGGTAGCGATTACCGCAATCCAGATTGCTTTGACGGACCTTCTTGCATCCTTCGGCGTTCGTCCGGCGGGTGTTATCGGTATGTCCATGGGCGAAATCGCCGCTGCCTACGCTTCCGGCGGTATCACTGCAGAAGACGCCATGCTTATCGCCGCTCACCGTTCCCGCTTGATGGGCGAAGGTGAAAACTCGCTCGGTGAGGAAGAACAAGGCGCAATGGCTGTCGTTGAGCTGACTTCTGCCGAGATCGAAGCTCTTGACGGCAACATTGAACCTGCCGTCTACACCGGCCCTGGTATGACAACTGTTGGCGGTCCGCGCCCTGAGGTCCTCGCTTTGGTGGAAAAGCTGGATGCAGAAGGAAAGTTCGCACGCGCTCTTAACGTGAAAGGTGCAGGACATACCTCGGCTGTGGACCCAATTCTGGGCGAGTTGTATGCAGATATCGCTGGTATCGAACCACGGCCGCTGCACACGACGCTGTACAGCTCTGTTGATCGCGGTGAAATCTACCGCCCAGGTGCCCTTGTCCACGATGAGGATTACTGGATTCGTATGACTCGCCAGCCGGTCATGCTGCAGGATGCTACGGAAGCTGCTTTTGCCTCTGGACATACGCAGATTGTGGAAATATCACCGAACCCAATTGCGTTGATGGGGCTAATGTCGACTGCCTTTGCAGTTGGTAAGTCTGACGCACAGTTGCTGTTTAGCTTGAAGCGGAAAGTTGATCCGACGGAGTCTTTGTTAGACCTTCTGGCGAAGCTGTATGTGGCTGGTGCGCCGGTGGACTACACCGCGGTCTTTGGTTCGGGCGCGCTTGTCGACGCCCCTCACACCCAGTTCAAGCGCCAGCGCTTCTGGACGAATGCCCGTCCTTCTTCTGGCATCTCTGGTTTGCCAGGTGCGCGAGTTAACCTGCCGGAGGGCAAGGTTGCGTTCTCGACGAATGCAGACCAAGCTCCTTCTGCTCTGGCAATTTTGGAGGCTGCTGCTGAGGCGGTTACTCCGGGGGCACAGATTGTGGCTTCGGAGGAGCACGGTGACTTGCCACCGCAGGGTGAGGTAACCACTGTGGTGTCGAAGTCATTGGGCGGCCTGTCGATTGCGGTTTACTTTGTGAACGGTCCGGCTACGCAGCTGGTTGCAGAGGGTTTCGCTTCCGCATTGAACTTGGCTGAAACCGGCATTCCGGGTGTGGCTGCGATTGCCGAACCTGCCGCACCGAGTGCACCGGCATCCTTTACTGACGTCAGCGACGTAGAAGCTGTGCGTTGGGACCCATCGAAGGAGACGGTGGAGGAGCGGCTTTCGCTGATCGTCTCTGAGTCAATGGGCTACGACGTTTCTGACCTGCCGCGTGAGTTGCCGCTGATCGACCTAGGCCTGGACTCGTTGATGGGCATGCGTATTAAGAATCGCGTGGAAAATGACTTCCAGATTCCACCGATGCAGGTGCAAGCGCTTCGCGACGCCTCTCTCGCCGATGTCATCACCATGGTCGAGGATGCCGTCGCCGGTAAGTCTGTTGCTGGTGCTGCCGAGACCAGCGCTGCGGAGGTTGGCGCTGTAGAAGCCGACGCTGAAAAGGACGGCGTCGACAAGCACGATGCAGAAAACAGCGCTGAAGGCGTGGGTGTTGCCCCTCGTGATGCCTCTGAGCGCATGGTCTTTGGCACCTGGGCAACCTTTACCGGCAAGGCAGCAGCGGGCGTGACCTCTCAGCTTCCGCAGATTGATGAATCTGTAGCGGCGGATATCGCGCAGCGCCTGAGCGAGCGTGCTGGCATTGAAGTCACAACTCAGCAAGTCCTCGATGCCGAGACCCTCGAACCTTTGGCGGACCTTGTTCGCGAGGGGCTGGAGACCGAAGTCGAAGGCAACATCCGCGTTCTCCGCGAAGCCGAGGGACCCGCTGTCTTTATGTTCCACCCTGCCGGCGGAACGACGGTTGTCTACCAACCACTGGCGCGTCGTCTGCCAAGTGATGTCGCAGTCTACGGCGTCGAAAGGATCGAAGGCTCCTTGGAGGAGCGCGCTACTGCCTATATCGATGACATCATCAAGTACGCCCGCGGCCGCAAGGTAGTTCTCGGCGGCTGGTCCTTCGGTGGTGCTTTAGCCTATGAGGTTGCCTACCAGCTAGCGGACCGCACAAAGCGCGGTGAGGAAAGCGCAGAGGTTGCTTTCATCGCGTTGCTCGATACCACTCAGCCTTCAGATCCTGCTCCGGATACTCTCGAGGAGACTAAGGCGCGGTGGGGTCGTTACGCTGCCTTCGCAAAGAAAACTTATGGCCTAGACTTCGAGCCGCCATACGAGATGCTCGAGACCATGGGCGAGGATGCCTTGATGACCATGCTCGCAGAGTTCCTGTCTAACACCGATGCATCTGAGCACGGCTTGGCTGCTGGTGTCTTGGAGCATCAGCGCGCGTCCTTCGTGGACAATCAGATTCTGGGCAAGTTGGATATGCAGCGTTGGGCTGATGTTGACGTCCCGGTGATTTTGTTCCGCTCGGAGCGCATGCATGAAGGTGCCATTGAACTCGAACCGCGGTATGCCGAGATTAACCCGGATGGTGGCTGGGGCGCTATCGTTGAGGATCTGGAAATCGTGCAGCTGCAGGGCGATCACCTAGCAGTTCCTGATGAGCCGGCTATCGGTATCGTGGGCAAGCACATCAATGATTGGATCGAGGAGAAGATTCGGTAGTGACTACTACTGCTCATAAGCTGGAAGACCTGCGCCAGCGCCTGGAGCGCGCGCAGGACCCAGGCAGCGAGCGCTCCCGCAAGCGCCGCGATGACGCCGGCCGCTCAACCCCGCGTCAGCGTATTAATGCGCTGCTCGACGAAGGTTCTTTCGTTGAAACGGGTGCCTTGGCAAAGACCCCGGGTGACCCGGACGCGATTTACTCGGACGGCGTTGTCACCGGTTATGGCCGCGTGAATGGCCGCCCAGTGTGCATCTATGCGCACGATAAGACGGTTTATGGCGGCTCGGTTGGCGTTATCTTCGGTAAGAAGGTTACCGAGATTATGGACATGGCCATCAAGATCGGCTGCCCAGTAATTGGTATTCAGGACTCCGGTGGCGCGCGTATTCAGGATGCAGTGACTTCGCTGGCGATGTATTCGGAAATTGCGCGTCGCCAGCTGCCACTTAGTGGTCGTAGCCCGCAGATTTCCATCATGATGGGTAAGTCTGCTGGCGGTGCTGTGTACGCCCCGGTTACTACTGACTTCGTTATCGCAGTCGATGGTGAGGCCGAGATGTATGTGACCGGCCCTAACGTCATCAAGGAGGTCACGGGTGAGGAGATTACTTCCCATGACCTTGGTTCTGCGCGCCAGCAGGAGCTAAACGGAAACGTTAGCGCTGTGGTTGCCTCGGAAGACGATGCTTTCGATTTGGTACGAGACTTGCTGGACCATCTGCCGCTGACTTGTTTCGATGAGGCGCCGGAGTTTGCAGCTCCCGAGGATTCGGAGCTCGAAGATCCAGAGCTCAATGAGTTCATGCCTGACGACACAAACGCGGGCTATGACATGTTGGAGCTTTTGGCACAGCTTGGTGATGACGAAGAAATCATCGAGCTACAAGAAAACTACGCGCCGAACATGATTACCGCCTTTGGCCGAATTGATGGCAAGGCTGTCGGTTTTGTTGCCAATAACCCGATGCATCTGGCCGGTTGTATCGATGCCGATGCTGCGGATAAGGGCGCGCGCTTTATCCGTATTTGCGATGCTTATAACATTCCGCTCGTCTTCGTCGTTGATACTCCGGGCTACCTGCCGGGCGTTGAGCAGGAAAAGGCGGGGCTTATCCACCGCGGTGCAAAGTTCGCCTTTGCGGTCGTGGAAGCAACGGTGCCGAAGGTTTCGCTGATTGTGCGAAAGGCTTATGGCGGCGCTTATGCGGTTATGGGTTCAAAGAACCTGACCGGTGATATTAACCTGGCCTGGCCGACCGCGCAGATCGCTGTGATGGGCTCTGCGGCCGCAGTTGTGATGATTGCAGGCAAGCAGTTGGAAGCCGCCGAAACGCCGGAAGCGCGCGCCATGACAAAGAAAATGTTTATGGACTTCTACGACGAAACCATGACTGCTCCATACGTGGCGGCGGAGCGTGGATATCTCGATGCAATGGTGGAGCCGAGCCAGTCGCGTTTGGCATTGCGTCAGGCATTGCGCCAGCTGGCCACGAAGACCGAAAGTGACTTGCCTAAGAAGCACACCATCGCGCCGATGTAACGCCCTAAAGGGGAGCGGACGATAAAGGTGGATGAAACGACCTCAGAAATGAAGGAGAAAGTAAATGTTGCTGTCTAGCGCACTCGATATTGTCGGTGAAATCATCAACTACGTCGTTATGATTTTCAACTATGGCGCAGCAATGTCCAGCTAAGAACTTTTGCCAGAAGCCTTTCTGGCAGCCGAAAGCAGTCTTCCCACAGGGCAACTTGTGGGAAGACTCTTTTTGTATAGCGGGGTTTATATTGCAGGGCTGGGAACTACGACTGGTCTGCCACCGCCGGGAGGCAACCAACATATTCGACCTCTCAAGCGGGCCATTCTTCCGCGGCCGGTGGGTTTATCGGGTGAATCATCGTTGATGGCGTTGTGGTAGTGGCATAACGGAACCAAATTGTCGATGTTTGTCATTCCGCCGTCTTCCCATCTATCCAGGTGATGGAATTGGCATTCGTTGGCTGGGCGCCGGCAGCCCAGCCATGCGCAGGTGGGATGCTCAGCCGCCAACATGGTGCGCTGTTTTGCCGACGCAAAACGCCGCGTGCGGTACAAGTTAACCGGGCCAATTTCTGGATGAACGAGGGTAACGAAGCCGATGTCTGCGAAACGCTTCTGGATGAACTCTGCGCCGCTTAGCGTTCCGCCATCTGTGGCCAGAAGCTGGATATCGTCGCCGTCACCGCGGGCGATTTTATCTAGCTGTTCCAAGCGCACAATCACGTGCGCATGCAGCTGTGGCGAGCTGGAGCCAGCGCCGCTAAATACTTGGCGGACTGCTCCGAGCAAGTCGAGGCCGGCTGCAGCTTCTTCAGCCGCAGTTGCGGCGGCAGTGGGGTCTTTAGCAGTGGCTTTGATGGTGCCGAATAAATCAGCAATAGCGCGCGGGGAGTCAGTAATGACGAGACTGTGCGGGCCATTATCGCGCCGTAGCACCTTTACCCCGCGGGCAACCTGCGGTGGCTTCCTTAGCTCTTTCAGGCGGGCGACAGCCACCTTGGCAATATCGCGCTCCCTGGTGGCACACAGTTCTTCTCGTAGGCGCCAAGCTTTGCGCTTATCCCTAACGCGGCCGACGTACTTTTCAATCTCTCGCAGCGATTCCAAAGAGTGCGAAGTATTTCGCGCTGCGCGCTGCATGGCGCTGAAAGCAGTCTTTCCAAAATAGATTTCATGCAAGGACAACAAGGACTGCGCAAAAGACTCGGTGGCGCCCATCGCCACCAACTCGCTGCGGTTGTGGCCCGCACATAACGAGACCACGTGCATACCGCGCGCAAGTACCCCGAGTAAGTCCCCCAACTTCATGCCCAAACCATAAACGGCGTGGGGTGGCCCCGCAACTGGAACTAGTGGCGGCGGGAAGCGAGTGCGGCGATACCGCGCCAGCCGAAGAAGAACAGTGCCGACATCGTGGTTGCAACGATAAGGAAGCTGTAGTGCGGAAGGCGGCCGTTCACCAGCATCCATAGAGCCATTCCGCCAATTACAGCAGAAAGCCAAACTACGAGGCCTTCCTTCCAACGACCACCGATTTTTGCAGCGAGGATGATAACCCATCCGAGAAGAGCGCCGACGGTCCACGGCCAGAATGCATCAACCCAGCTACTGAAGGAGAGCCCTCCATGCGCAATGCGGGCGAGAACTGCGAAGATGGCGAGGGCGATGATGTCGATAATCGGTGCTGTGCGCATGAGTGTTTAAGTGTCCTTTCGATTCAGCGCTTGGTAGGTCAGCCCCTTGCTGGCGTAATGCACAAAGTAGATGACCCAGCCAATGATAGTGACCAGAGCAAAGGAAATAAGGCGGTAGATAATCGCTGCGGAGGTGGCATGTGCGGCAGTCAGGCCCGTAGCCACCAGCGGCGCAATGAGGGCGGCCTCCACCGTTCCAAGACCGCCCGGCGTAACCTGCGCCGAGCCCGCCAGCTTTGCGGCGAGGAAAGCGAGGGCGATGCCGGCCATCGTTGTGTGGTCTTCAGCAGCGCGTAGCCAAGGAATTTCTCCAGTAATGGCCCACACGCTGGCCCACAAAGCGAGCATGTCGCACAGGCGGTGCAAGAGCGAGGAGATACAAATGACCGCAAACGGGCCGCGGCTCAAGTGCACCTCGTCAAGGTTGTTTACTTCCTTGCGGACGCGCGCTAGCTTCGCACCCTTGAGAACTCGCTGGTGGTTTAGCCAGCGCTGAATGGTTGCCGGGTGGGATGTAATCCAGAAGATAGCGCCCATTGCCGCCAGCATCAGGACGATGGTGGTCAGCAACGACCCCAATGCCATATCCGCGTTCAAGAAAAACACACCGGCGACGCCGATGAGAGCCAGGAACATCGAGGAAATGATCGATGACAGGAACAGGAAATAGCTGCACAATGCCACCGATGCGCCCCACCCGCGCTGTACCTGGAATGTCAGGATCGCAGCGAAGGCCGGTCCTGCGGGAAGGGTGGTGGACCAGGAATTGGAGGCCAGCGTAATTGCATAAGTTTCCCGCAGCGGGACCTCAATCTTGCCGGCCTTGATGAGCAGACGCATGACCTCTGCCATGCCGGCAATAGACCCGAATGCGAAGAGTACAACCAGCACGACTGGTAGCGGCTCCGCATGCCGAAGGCGTGTTAGGCCCTCGGCGATAAAACTCAGGTGGCCACGAAAGAACCATCCGAGTGCGATCAGGATGAGCAGCGAAACAATCCAGGTTAACCAGTTCTTCTTCATCGCTCTCCCGTGCGCTTATCGGCTTGGAGGCGCTGCATGAGCTCGCTGAATGGGATGAGGGAAGAGTCTTCCGCGAGGGAACGGCCACTGCGCTCGGGGCCTTCGTCCTCGTCTTTAGATGGCATCGCGGCAGCGGTTGGTTGGGCAGCAGACGGTGCAGAGACCGAAGCTGGCTGGCTGGAAGCTGGGGCGGGTTCGCGGCCGTGACCCAACTTGTCGTAAGCGCGATGGATGAAGCGGGGCGCCCACCAGTTGTCTTCCCGCAGCAAGTGCATGACGGCGGGGACGAGCAGTATGCGGACGATGGTGGCGTCGATAAGCAGTGCAAAAATCATGCCGAAAGCGATGTATTTCATCATCACGATGTCGGAAAAGCCGAAAGCGCCTGCCACTACAATCATGATGAGAGCCGCAGCCGTAATAATGCCACCGGTGTGCGCAGTGCCGATGGCGATGGCTTCATCTGTATCGGCACCGTCCGTACGACGCCTTGCCTCCACCATGCGGGAGACTAGAAAGACCTCGTAATCGGTGGAAAGACCGAAGACGATGGCAATGATAAGCACCAGAATTGGACTCATCAGCGGGCCGGCAGTAAAGCTCAAAGCGCTCGCTCCCAAGCCGTCGACGAACATCAGGGTCAAAATGCCGAGCGTTGCGCCGAGGGAGAGCAGCGTCATCAAAATGGCCTTAATCGGCAAGATGAAAGAGCCGAAAACTAGAGACATCAGCACGAATGTTGCCAGGACGACGTAGAGTGCCATCCACGGCAGCTTGTGGAAGAGGGCATCCAAAGACTCAACCTCCATGGCCGGAGTGCCTCCCACATAGAGCTCAACGCCCTCCGGTGCTTCCACCTGCTCGAGTTCGTGGACGATACGGGCGTAGTCATCACGATCCTTGATACCCGCAGCAAGGACGGTGGTGCCGTCCTTCGTTGGAGTAACAGGGCCCATCGGCTTGGTGAGGCCTTCGAGCTGGCGTACTTGCATGACGACGTCGACAAGCTGCTGATTGGTGGCGTTAGTTACCACTAGCTTTACCGGTTCAGTGCGGAAGGACGGGAACTGCTCGTTGAACTCGTCCTGAGCCATGCGGGTTTCATGTTGTGGCGGCAGGTAGGTCTCGTTGATGCCACCGAACTTAACGCCAAGAACCGGCAAGGTAAGGGCAATGAGCAGGCCGCAGATGGCCACGGTCATGAGCTTGGCATGGCGCATGGCCCAACGAGGAAGCTTGTACCACACTGTGTCTTCTAAACGGCGGGCTTTTCGAGAAGTCTTGCGCACGGAGAACTTGTCGATGCGCTTGCCCAGCAGGCCGAAAAGCGCCGGCAAGACGGTCACAGACAACAGCGCTGCTAGGCCTACTGCAGAAATCGAGCCATAAGCCACGGACTTCAGGAAGGCCTGCGGGAATAGGAAAAGACCAGACAACGCCACGGTCACCATGCCCGCGGAAAAGACCACGGTTTGGCCGGCTGTGGCGGTAGTGGTGGCAACGGCATCGGGGGTCGAGCGGCCTTTATCCAGCTCCTCGCGGAAGCGAGAGACCATGAACAAGCCGTAGTCGATAGCAAGGCCCAAACCGAGCAGCGTTACGACGGCCTGGGCAAAGACGTTGACCTGCTGGAAGCCAGCGAGCACAGACAAAATACCCAGCGAGCCCAAGATAGAAAGGCCACCTACAACAAGCGGCATGCAGGCAGCGACAACCGAGCCGAAGACAATCAGCAGTAGGAGACCAACCAAAGGAAGGGCTGCTTTTTCAGCGCGGGAGATGTCGTGCGCCATGCCCTCATCGAGGCTGTCAGCGACGGCAGTAGCGCCAGCGACTTTGACCGGGATGTCGGTGGCGGTGAGGTCGCTTTCAATCGCGCGGAAGTCCTTCAGCGTCTGTTCGCCGTCGCCTTTGAGACTGATAGCGGCAAAGGCAGTGCTGTGGTCACGATTGACCAAGTTTGGGTTCTTGGTATCAAAGTAGCTGGTGATGCCATCGATTTCCTGCGGGTGCTGTTCTTTTAGCGTTGCGAGGTGGTCCTTTGCTGCGGCAAAGTTCTGATCGGGATCAGAAAACAGCAGGATGACGTCGCCGGAGTTATCGCGCCCGAAGGTTTCCTGTTCGATGCGGGCTGCGCTTGTCGACGCCGCGCCGGGATCCTCCCAGCCTTCCTGGCTCATGCGCTCGCCTAAGCGAGTACCGAAGCCGATGAAAAGCAGCAGGATGATGCCAACAATGACGAGCGGGACGACTTTGCGATGCGCATAGGAAAAGCGGCCCCAAGCGTAGAACATGGTCCTCCTAACGCTGCTTGAGTAGGGCGGTGAGCGGGCGGAATGGTTGCAACCAGGCGCCGCCTTCTGGCAGGTTGTCGAGGTTGATGCGCGGCAGTGGCTCGCGGAAGACGCCTTCGATGTCCTCGAGGTCGACGAATTCGATGTCATCGTGTGTCACGGCCCAAGAGGCATGCTCGTGGAAGCCGAGAACGCAGACGGGCTTGCCCTCGGCTGCGATTTCTTCGAGGAGGGACTGGAAATTCTGGCCGTCGGCGGAGGCGACGATGACGCCTTCGAGTTTGTCGCGGTTGGCCTGGATGTAATCCACCATGTCTGGATCGACATCGTCGTCCTCGTGCAGCTTCGGCTTGGCAAAGACTGCGAAGCCGACGTTACGGATCGCCTCGACCCACGGGCGGATGACGTCAGCGCCGCCGGGGGTGACGTTGGTGAAGACGGCAGCTTCTGGCTGGGCGTCGTTCTGCAGAGCGATATCGACGAGCCAGCGGCCGATGGCATCAAAACGTGGGCGGTGCGCTGCAGTTGGGCGGCCACCGAGGATGGCGCCTAGCCCCATGTCCATGTTGGGGGCGTCCCAGATGAGTAGGTAGGAACCTTGCATTAGATTTTCTCCCACAGGTACTCGGTGATGACGTGGTCTTTGTCGAGGCCCTTGCCCTCGAACTTGGTGATGAGCTGGCGGTCAGTCAGCTGCGGGCACTCGGGCCATGGCCAGCCTTTGTAGCGGAGGGCGGGCTCGACGTCGACAAGCTCGTTGATCCACTCTGCGTACCCCGCGTGGTCGGTAGCGACGTGCAGAACACCGCCCTTCTTCAGGCGGGAGGAAAAGAGGTTGAGGGTGCCGGATTGGATGATGCGGCGCTTGTGGTGGCGGGCCTTCGGCCATGGGTCAGGGAAGAAGGCACGGATGCCGTCCAAGGATTCTGGCGCAAACATGCGGACCATCACCTCGATGCCGTCGCCGCGGATCATGCGGATGTTGTCGATGTCGTTGCGAACGACAGAGCCTAGGAGCTTGGCTAGGCCCGGCTTGTAGAGCTCGACGGCGATGATGTTGGTGTCCTGCTCGAGCGGTGCCATAGCGGCGGTGGAAGTGCCGGTGCCGGACCCGATTTCGACGATGGTCTTGGCGCCGGTGCGGCCGAACCAGGAATCGATGTCGAGGCGTTCGTCGGCAAGCATTGCTCCTAGGCGTGGCCAGTGCTCTTCGAAGAGGGCATTCTGGTTGTCCGTGAGTGTGCCGCGACGGAAGGTGACGTTGCCGAGGCGTGGGTAATCGAGGTCGTTGCCGAATTCAGCGTTGAAGTCGGTCTGCAGCGGGCGGCCGTGAGGCATTTCGCCGGCTGGGGAGTTTTGAGGATTATCTGCAGTATTCATTGCTCTTTATTGTTCCCTGTGCTTATGCCTCTAACAAAGTGCCGCGCCGCTTTTCGCTGGGTGGTGGAGGGAACTTTACGCGGTGGATATAACCGGGTTGAGTCTCGAGGGGGTGGATTATTCCAGACAAAGCTGCGCCCACTTCTGAACATTTCAGCCCCGTATTGGGGTGGAGTGAGGGGCTGTATGCTGTATGTCACAACGGCATACGCTTGGTTAAGTTGTGGTGAACGGCATGGTTATAACCATATTGGCTTTGAATGCCTAATTTTGACCCTAATTCGCGGCGACGTGGGGTTAATCTTGTGGTGAAAGACCCGTGGGGGACGTGTGCTCCGGCCAAGAACCCGGTAGATGTTCCTCGGCGGTAAAAATCCTCACGAACCGGACCACTAGGAGATTCTTAGATGACCGCCACCATTAAAGGCCTCGTCGGCGAGTTGCCAACGAGCAACGAAAAGCTCATTTCTTGGATTAGCGAAAGTGTTGAACTCTTCCAACCGGAGCGCGTGGTCTTCGTAGACGGCTCCCAGGAAGAAGCAGATCGTCTGGCAGGCGAGCTCGTCGAAAAGGGCACGCTCATCAAGCTGAACGAGGAAAAGCGCCCGAACTCCTACTTGGCTCGCTCTAACCCTTCCGACGTCGCGCGTGTAGAGTCCCGCACTTTCATCTGCACTGAGTCTGAGGAAGATGCGGGCCCTACGAACAACTGGGCACCGCCAGCGGCGATGAAGGAGGAGATGGCAGAGGCATTCCGCGGCTCCATGAAGGGCCGCACCATGTACGTCGTTCCTTTCTGCATGGGGCCAATCAGCGACCCAGAGCCAAAGCTGGGTGTGCAGCTGACTGACTCCGAGTACGTCGTTTTGTCCATGCGCATCATGACCCGCATGGGAGCACAGGCACTGGAGAAGATCGGTGCGGACGGCGACTTCGTGCACGCTCTGCACTCTGTCGGCGCTCCTTTGGAGGAGGGCCAGGAGGATGTGGCTTGGCCGTGCAACGAGACCAAGTACATCACCCAGTTCCCAGAGACCAAGGAAATCTGGTCCTATGGTTCCGGTTACGGCGGAAACGCCATCTTGGCCAAGAAGTGCTACGCGCTGCGCATCGCTTCTGTTATGGGCAAAGAAGAGGGCTGGATGGCTGAGCACATGCTCATCCTGAAGCTGACCAACCCAGAGGGCAAGAACTACCACGTTGCGGCGGCTTTCCCGTCTGCTTGTGGCAAGACTAACCTCGCGATGATCACCCCGACCATCCCGGGCTGGTCCGCAGAGGTTGTCGGTGATGACATCGCGTGGATGCACCTGCGCGAGGACGGCCTGTACGCCGTCAACCCGGAGAACGGCTTCTTCGGTGTGGCGCCGGGCACCAACTACGATTCCAACCCGATTGCCATGAAGACCATGGAGCCGGGCAACACCATCTTCACCAACGTTGCGCTTACCGACGACGGTGATGTCTGGTGGGAGGACATGGGCGAGGCTCCAGCCCACCTCATCGACTGGCTTGGCAATGACTGGACCCCTGAGTCCACCACCAATGCGGCACACCCGAACTCTCGCTACTGCGTTCCGATTACCCAGTGCCCAACCGCTGCACCGGAGTTCGATGACTGGAAGGGCGTCAAGATTGATGCCATCCTGTTCGGCGGCCGCCGCGCGGATACTGTCCCGCTGGTTACTCAGGCATTCAGCTGGAACCACGGCACCATGATCGGCTCCCTGCTGGCTTCTGGCCAGACTGCAGCTGCGGAGGGTAAGGTCGGCGCACTGCGCCACGACCCAATGGCTATGCTGCCGTTTATCGGCTACAACGCTGGCGACTACCTGCAGCACTGGATTGACATGGGTGAAAAGGGCGGCGAGCGTATGCCGTCCATCTTCCTGGTCAACTGGTTCCGCCGTGGCGAAGATGGCCGCTTCCTGTGGCCGGGCTTCGGTGAGAACTCCCGCGTTCTGAAATGGATTGTCGATCGCATCGAGGGCAAGGCTGAGGCTGTCGAGACCGTCGTCGGCCACACCGCTCGCGCTGAGGACATCGACATCGAGGGCCTGGACTTCGATATCGAAGATGTTCGCGAGGCGCTGGCCGTCAACGCTTCCGAATGGGCTGGAGACATGGAAGACAATACCGAGTGGCTGCACTTCCTGGGCTCCCGCGTTCCTTCCGAGGTGTGGGACGAGTTCAATGCTTTGAAGTCCCGCGTGGAAAACGCCTAATCTTCTTACTTTCCACGGTTGGCTAAGTCTAAAGCAGTTAGCTGATTGCTGAAGAGGCCGACTTCTGGACAGCTTGAGTAACTGAATTCAGGCTGTTTGGGCATCTAGGGTCTGGCTCCGATCATGCATCGGAGCCAGACCCTTTGTGTTATTTCGGGCAAATGGTAGGTCAAACAAAAGGCCTAAAAGGACAGAAGTCGATTGAGCCGCGATAAAAAGAATGGCGGTGAAACAAACTCGTACACCACGCTAACGGGCGCAACCCAATTTTCGCGGATCAGCCAACTGCATCCTTGGATAAAGCTAATGCAGCTGTAGCTATTGTTACCCACGACGACCGTGTTCGGAAACAATGTTCCCGAACGTTTGAATTGGATACATTTTGCGGGGAATCGGGCTCAACGGCGTAGCACGAGGACAAGGTTTGAGGTAAGGAACTCGCGCAGGACGGGCACCCGCGTTACCCACCACGCCCAGCTGGGGTGGTAGCGCGGGAACGTCGCTACTAGCGTCGGACCATCCACAGTGGCGCCGCCAAGTGCGGCGCCACTGCTGGTGATAGCTTCCGCCCACTTAAGGCCCTCGCGGGCAGAGACCGCGAACAGCGAAGTGCCGAAGACGTTCTTCGGCGGGTGGCCGTGGCGGCGGGTATAGCGATCGCGGGCGAAGGCGCCGCCGACGTAGTGCTCCCAGAGGCCGGTCTCGTGCCCGCCGAAGGGGCCCAGCCACACGGTGTAGCTGAGCACAACCAATCCGCCGGGCTTGGACACGCGCAGCATTTCTTCTCCCATATCCCATGGATGCGGGATATGTTCGGCCACGTTGGAGGAGTATGTGATGTCGAAGGTATCTGCAGCGAAGGGTAGCTGCGTGCCATCACCGCGCACGGCGCTCGCCAGGGCAATTCCCGCCGCGGACATTTCCCCGGCGTCCGGTTCCACGCCGAAATACTGTGCCCCGCGGCGGGCGAAGGCCTCTGCGAAATAGCCCGGGCCGCCGCCGACGTCGAGAACGCGCGCGCCGGTGAGTTGGGTGCCGGCGTCGTGGCAGAGGGCGTCGATAAGCAGTGCGGTGTCTTCGGCCAGACCGCCGTAAAAAATATCCGGCGCAGTCTGCTCAAAGCGGAAAGAACGGAGCAGGCGCCACGAACGCGCGAGCGTGGCCAAGGCACGGGTTTGTTTCATAACCCACTAGGCTAGTAGTTCGACATGAAGATTCTTTTACTGTGCTGGCGTGATTCCACCCACCCTCAAGGCGGTGGCTCGGAACGCTATCTGGAGCGCGTCGGGGAGTACCTGGCGGCGCAAGGCCACGAGGTGGTCTTCCGCACCGCGCGGCACATGAATGCTGCAAAGCGTGAGCATCGCGAAGGCGTTTTATATTCTCGCGGCGGTGCCAAGTTCAGCGTGTATCCGCGCGCGTGGCTAGCCATTTTGGCCGGGCGCTTGGGGCTTGGCGACGCCAAGAACATCGATGTCATTGTCGATACCCAGAACGGCATTCCTTTCTTCGCCAAACTGGTCTCGAAGGCGCCAACTGTTTTGCTCACCCATCATTGCCATCGCGAACAATGGCCGGTTGCGGGCCCTCTCTTGGCACGTTTGGGGTGGTTCTTGGAGTCGAAGGTTGCGCCAAGGGTTTATCGGAGCAGCCCTTATGTGACGGTCTCGCAGGCTTCCAAGCAGGATTTGGAAGAGCTGGGAATTAAAGGCGCGCACATCATCGAAAATGGTGTCGACCTACTGCCAGAACATGTGCCGACCCTGCAACGCGAGACGGCCATCCATCTGGTGACGCTCTCGCGGTTGGTTCCGCACAAGCAGATTGAACATGCGATGGACACGGTGGCAAAGATGCCTGGCGCGGTCCTCGACGTCATCGGTTCCGGCTGGTGGGAAGCGCAGCTGCGTGAGTACGCCGAGCGCATTGGAGTGGCCTCGCGGGTTCGCTTCCGCGGGCAGGTTACCGAGGACTATAAGCACGCTTTGCTTGCGCTTGCCGACGTCCACCTCATGCCCTCGCGCAAAGAAGGCTGGGGGCTGGCAGTGATGGAGGCCGCGCAGCACGGTGTGCCGACGGTGGGCTATTCCTTCGGGCTGCGCGATAGCGTCATCCCGGGCCAGACTGGCGTGCTGGTCGATACCGAGGAAGAGTTTGTGCGGGCAGTCCGCGAGCTTGTTGCGGATGCGAGTTTACGCCGTCAGTTGGGCGAGAATGCCCGTGAGCTGGCAGCACATTACTCCTGGGAGAAGACGGGGCGCGCTTTTGAGAAGTTGCTAACGCAGACCGCTCGTGCGACGGCGGGTAGCTAGAAGGCCTGGACGGACCAGCAGCCAGAGCACTAAGCAGGCCAGCGGGCTGGCCACCCAGGCGGCGGTAAGAGCCCACGGAACCTTGGGCGCGGGGGCGGGCGGCTCGGCGACGATGCGGCCGTCAACACCCACCGCGCCCACGCCGAGTTGGGCGAGCTTATCTAAGTCCTGGTCCTGCCAAGCTTGCAGCGCTGCGCGGTAGGCGGGCTGGGCTTGGTCGACTACAACGCCGTCGACGCGCAGTTCGCCGGATTCCAGTTTGTTCACGGCCTTCGAATACGGGTCGACTGCGGTGGTGCCGTCGGACAAAGTGACGAGGGAGGGGCGTTGCGGGAAGAGTGCTAGCCGGCCGTCTAGCTCTTCGACGAGCTGGTGATCAATGCCGCTGGGGCGTGGCGTGAGGACAGCTAGCTCGCGTGGAGTGTCGGGAGCCTGAAGCAGGCAGGCGAGGAGCGCCAAGGCTGCGGGGAGGTTAGGCAGGGCGCCGATACCGGCGACGTAGAGGGGTAGGGCAAGTAGCGTTAGCTTGGAGGCGTCGCGAAGCAGGCCCGCGCCGGGGACCGTTTCAATCAGCCACGCCAGTGCGCCGGGGCAAGCCCAGGAAATAAGCGCGCTGCCGAGGCCTACGGCGGCGAGGAGGAGCAGGGGGCGTCGGCAAGCGGGGGCGAGGCGGCGGGCGCCGAGCAGCGCAACAGCTGCAACCACTAGCCCTGCGAGCGCAAAGCCGTGGTGGCGGGAGTCGGGAACGGCGTCGGCGCTCCAGATGCCGCCGAGACCAAGGAGAGCGCCGACGGTGCCCACGCCAGCTTCCGCGCGAGGCGCGAATGCAGCCACCTGCGCGGCAGCCGGACCGGGAACTGCGTTGTTGGTAATCGCCGGCACCAGCCACGGCAGGCACAGCGCCACGCCACCCGCGGCGAGCTTGAAACGGCCAGTAACAAGGGCGATTAGCACGCCGAATACGCCGCCGGTGGGAGTAAGGGAACTTGCCCACAGACTCAGCCACGCGGGAATCGCGCGCTTGTGCAGGCACGCCCATGCCAGAACTGGCGCGAGCCATCCCGCAATTGCAAGGGACCAGTGCCCCAGGAGCAGGCGCTCGACGATGAAAGGATTGGCCACCGCACAAGCCATCGCAGCGGCGGCGGAAAGCGAAGTGCGGGCCCACTTCGCGGCAACGTATGCGCTAGCACTTGCGGAAGCGGTGACGAGCACGCGTGCGAACCAATCACCACCCAGCAAAGTCAGCGCGCCGTCCTGGGGCGCATTACGGGCGGGCAGCGAGCCCAGCCCAAAGTTGGAGGCGGTAAAACCGGGGTTGTGGAGTAGAACCATATCGCGCCACACCATCTCGCCGGGCAGGAAAAACGGCCAGCACACTGCCACCACGAGCAGGGTGCCCCACAGCCCTAGGCCCCAGCGCGCGGACCTGCATCGCGCGGACCTGTGGCGCGCGGGTTTAGGCGCCGGCACGGTGGCGGCGCATGTACATAAAGGCGGCATAGGCCAGCAAGATAACGCCGATGACCTTGCCTAACCAGCCGACGATGCTGAGAATCTTCACGTTGTTGATGGTCGTGCGCACCGTGTCCAAACGTTCCTTCTTGGTGGCATCGGACCAGTTCAAGCTGGCCTGGAAGAGGGAGCGGTCGACAGTGTCGTCCTCGGCAACCATCTTCTTCGCCTGGTCCTGGTCGGTGGCGAGGAAAATCTTTATGTCCTCATGAGCATCGACGATGGTGCCGGTGGTTGGTTCTACCCAGACGTCACGCGTGACCGTGTAGAAAGGCTCGAGGCTGACGTGCTCGGTGGGGTCCAGCCCGAAACGGCGCAGCGACTCCTCATCGAACATCGCCTGCGCCGGGCCGGAGCGCTGTAGCTTCTCTGGGCTCGTGCGTGTGGCTTTCTCATCGGGGGTTTGCTGCTGCAAGATGCCCAGCGAATAGGCCAAGGCAACCGGCTCAATTTCCTGGTGGAAGATGTAGGTCGGAATTGTCTCGCGCTTTTCGGTACCGGTGAAGTCGATGGGCGCTGTGGTCTGCGTCATCGGATCGAAATACGGGTAGCTGCGCTGTTCCGCCTTAGCCGGGAAGAAGTAGCTGATGCCATCGCGCGAAAAGTCGCGGCCAGCCGCAGAGATATTCAGCGGGGCGATATCAACCTGCTGTGAGCTATTGGGCCCTGCTACCGGATAAGCGGATTCGCGGTTGAGCAGTGAGTTTTCCTTGATCTCCGCGATAGTCTGGCCATTCGAGGTGACCTGGAGGAGGGAATCGGCGGAAGCCACGGCGTCGTCGGCAGTAGGCGAGGTGCGGGTGGTGCGTTTGAGCGAAACGTTCCGGTCCTCTACATAGCAATAAAGCGGCGCATCCTTGGCATCGCAGTCAGGGTTGCCGTGGGCATCCGCTGGCTTCTTGTGTTGCACAGCGCGGCTGACGTTAAGAGCCGTGCCCTGGGTAGGGGCGGTGTCGATGGTGAAGTTTAGATCATCTGGCAGCGGCCGGGCCTGATTGTTGTACAACGGCGGCAGCACAGAACCGAGGAGCAAAAAGATGATTGCCGCGACGATCACCTTCGTCATCCGCGAGCTCCAGTTAATCAGCCGCTTCATTACAGTAGAGTTCCAATCAGTTTACGTGCGCCGTGCATTATGAGGAGGAAGGAAAATTAGTGTGGCTTCCCATTCTTCCTTAAAGAGCCTACCCCGCCATATTTCTGAGTTGGATGGTATGCGAGGCTGCGCCGCTTTGGGAATTGTGGTCACGCATGTCTCCTTTCAAACGGGCACCGGTTGGGGGATTGCGGAGCGTTTCGATTACTTCGTTTCGGTGTTCTTTGCGCTGAGCGCTTTCCTGCTGTGGCGCCGGCGCGGCCTGCACAGCCCGCGGGATTATGCGTGGTCCCGCGTGGGACGCCTGGCGCCTGCGTATCTGGTGTGTGTGGTGCTGGTCTTCGCACTGCTTCCCGACGCCCATTCCGCCACCGCTACCCAGCTATTCAGCAACCTAACGGGCACGCAGATTTATGTAGTCGACGGTTTGGCGCCGGGGCTTACGCAACTGTGGTCGCTGTGTGTGGAGTTCGCGTTTTATCTGGTGCTGCCGCTGCTGGCGGCGGTGATGCGCGGATGGTCGCGGCGGCGCAGGGTGTGGGCCATTGCTGTGGCGGCGGTGCTGAGCTGGGGCTGGGGCTTTGTTCCCTTCGTGGCTGATTACGCCAAGGGGGACGTGAATTCGCAGATTTGGCCGCCGGCGTATGCCTCGTGGTTTGCAGTCGGGATGCTGCTAGCTGAAGCAGAAACTGTGCGCGGGCAGTTTCCAGGGTGGCTAAAACGTGCGCCGCGGATGCGGTGGGCGTGGTGGCTGGTGGCGTGTGGTTGCCTGTGGCTGGCTAGCCGCGAGTGGTTTGGCCCGCGGGGTTTGGCGCATCCGGAGCCAGGGGAGTTCGCGCGACGCATCATGGTGGGCGCGGTCTTTGCGGTGTGCGTGATGGCGCCTGTGGCTTTGGCCCCACGGGAGTCTTCGCTGCTGAGCAGCCAGTGGGGGCAGGCTTTGGGGCGTTGGTCCTACTCGCTGTTTTTGTGGCACGTTGCGGTGTTGTCGGTGGTCTTTCCATTGCTGGGAGTGCCGCTGTTTTCGGGCAAGGTCATGGACTTCTGCGTGGTCTTCGCGGTGACGGTGGCGGGCAGCCTGCTGGTTTCGGCCGCTAGCTACGCCGTGGTGGAAGAACCCGGCAAGCGGTTGGTTGGTCAGTTCGCGCGGCGGCTGGGCCACAGGACGCAGGCTAGCGAGGCCGCGCACAAGCAGGTCACGAGGACCGAATCGCCGGCATAGCTGCCGCTGGCCCACGGAGCGCGGGCAAGCATGGTCCCGGCCGCCGCCGTCAGGGCGGCGGCTAAAGGAGCAGCGCCTAGCGACGTCCATTTCAACACCACCCACGCAGCAACACCCGCGAGTACGGCGGGCAGGCCGAGCAGGCTGAGCGTACCCAGGCCGCATACTGCAGCGAGAGTGTGGGCACCGCGGCCATCGGCTGGCTGCCACGGCGCGGTGGGGCGGCGGCGAAGAGAAAGCAGGCAGCCAGCCACGGTCAGCAAGGCCAGCGCGCCGCCCAAGCCAAGCGCGGCCTTATAGGTGCGCGCTGCGGCAAAGCTCATGCGGAAGCTACCGCTGGCACCAGCGGGAATGACAAAAGCCTGGAGGGAAGCGTTGATCTCTCGCGGCGCGAGGTCGATGCTGCCGGCCTCCGAATCGAGGTGGCCCTGCAGGCCGGGGTTAAACGCATTGCCGGTGATAAGCAGCCGGTCCTGCCCCGTGGCTTCGATGGTGCCGGAGGTTCGTTTGCTGTCGGCGGCCGGTGACCAGCCCACCTCGCGCAGGCTGATCCATCCGCCGGTGCTGCGCACGCGGTGGGTGCCGGAGCGGAGGGGGAGGTGCGCGCCGGGGTTATAACGCACGCCGTCGATAAGCACGGGCTTGCGGGCATCCAGCTCCAACCGCATGGTGCGGGGCACCGTGAAGTCACGGATGAGGATACGGGTGTCCTGAGCTAGCTGCTGGAAGAAGAACTGGTGGACGTCTGGGGAAGTCGCCGGAACGGTGACCACGCGCTCGATGGGGGAGCCCACGACCTGCGCGTTGGCGATGCCCACGCGCTCGGAAAGATCGATGCGGATGCTGCGGGTATCCCCACCCGGCACGCGCACTTCGCGGGAGCGGTAGGGCTTGAGTTTAACCTTGACCTTCGCGCTTCCCGAGCGCACGGTGACCTCGGTGTGGGCAGTGGCCATGAGCTTGACCACCGGCGCGTGCCACGCCGGCGTATTCGGGTCCTTGTTTAGCTCCAGCCAGCCGGTATCGCCGGGGGCGGGCCACCAGGCGGTGGAATTTTCGCCGTCAACAGCAGCGGTGCGCGAGCGCGCGGGATTGGCGCCGCCGAAGGCATCGGCGTCGGCAGCCGAGGAAGAAGCGCGGACTGTGCCGCCGTGCGAAACCACCTTTGTCAGCGGCCCGGCGGAGGGGTAGTCGCGCAGGCGGTTATTCACCGTCGAGGGATCTCCCTCGGCCAAAGGCGCGGAGATGGGCCCGTCGAGGGTGCCGTAGTTGCGGTCGGTCAGCGTGGGCGTATCGGTGACGATGTCGGCGTCACGATCGACGAGCTCGTAGGCAGGAGCCGAATCGTCACCATGGGCATCCAGGAAGGCCAGGGACTCCCCGCCGCCGGCCACGCGGACGGGATTGGCGGAGGTCAGCGTGCCTACGGCATCGTCGGCATGCGGGAGGATGATGACCTCCACCTCGTCATCAGGGCCGAAAGAGTGGACCTGCCCGCCGTAGGAGGAAGCATCGCGCCAGGCCGCCAGCTGGGAGTCATCGCGGCCGTTCGCGCCCTCTGTAGAGACTAAGTCGTGGCGCAGCAGCACCGCACCGATGCCGAGGCGGCGCAGCGCGGCGCTACCGGTGGCGGGATCTTCGTGGAGGGCTGCCACCACGCCGTCGAGTCCGCGGATGGCCTCGGGCGGGACGAGGGGGATGGCGTCGCGGACGGCCCACGGGACGTCGAGAAGCGGCTGTGCCGGCTCATCGCGTGTCCAACCCCAGTCCTGGCGTGCGAAAGAAGCCTCGGGGAACAGCAGCGTGCGCGTGCCCTGGGCATGGGTGTTGAGGAAGTCCACGGCCTCGTGCCAGTACTCCGGGACCTTTTCGTAGGCGCCCTTGGGAAGTAGACGCCCAGTCCACGCGGGCGAGAAGGACGCGCAGGCAATGGCGGCCACCAGCACCGCCACCGCTTGGCGACGCCCCGGCCGCAACCACTCGTCCCGCACCCGCGGCAGGGGCAGGGCGGAGGTTGCCACGGCGAAACCGAGCAGCAGTGGGATGCGCACGAGCGGATCGAACTTGTGGAGGTTTCTTAGCGCGGCAAGCGGGCCGTCGAGCGCGTTGAGATACCAGGCGGCGTGGGTGCCGAGGATAGCGATGCCCACGCAGGCCATGACCGGCCAGACTCGCGGCAGTCGTGCTAGGCCGTAGAGGCCAATTGCTGCCACCGTCATGGTGACCAGTACGAAGAAAGGCTGGGTGGCCAGTGCATATCCGGCCGCGCGCTCCGTGTCGACGAAGGGTGCCCAGCTGGTGGTGCCGCGGAGAATTTCCGGCAGGTTTAGCCAGCGGGTGGTGACATAGGAAGACTCGATGAACTCAGTAAATGGCGGGGCGTAGCGCCCCAGGACCAAAAGCGGCACTATCCACCACAAAGAAACCGCCGCGCAGCCGGCCAGCCACACAAGGCCGGGACGCCAGGCTCGGCGGTACAAAAGCACCACCACTGCCGGAACACACGCAGCGAGGGTAGCGGTGGCATTGACCGCGCCCATCGCTGCCACCGGCAAAACTGCTGCCGCGGCGCAGCGCCACGTTAGCTCCCGGCGCAAGAAAGGCAGGATGACCCATGGCGCCAGCATGACCGGCCAGGTCTCCGAGGAAATTGCGCCTATCGTAGTCAGCGCGCGGGGCGAAAGCGCGTAAAGCAGGGCCGCAAGAAAAGGCCAGACGGGCGAAAACTCCCGCCTAAGGCCCTCCCGCCTAAGGTCTCTGAACTGCGGAGGAAGAGACGCATAAATCAGCCGGTGGAAGCCCCAAAAGCCCACGCCTAGGACGAGCAACCACCACAAGCGCTGAGCTACCCAATCCGGCAGCGGCGAGGTAAGAAGAAAAAACGGGCCCTGCGGGAAAAGATAACCATAAGCCTGGTTCTGTAACTGGCCGAGCGTAAAGACCTCGGTATAGGCGCTGGTCGCCCCGCGTAGAAAGCCCAGGGGGTTAGCGGTGAGATCGTGCTTGGTATCCGCCGCAACCAAGCCAAAGGGCTGGGTAAATACAAAAACAGCGAGAGCTAAAAGCCCGCCTATGCGCCAGCGGGACTGCGCATTCATTAGTTCCTAGAGCCGTACTCCGGGCCGCCCATTACGGCATCAGAAGCGGAAACTGCACCGTCCGACGGAACTGCATCAGCATTAGAAAACTGCGCGATGCCGATGATGGTGATGACGCCGAGGGCGATGCCCACGACGGTGCTGCCCACGGCGGGGCCGAGGGTGCGCTTGTTGAGGGAGTCCGTCTCGAGTGCCATAAACCCACATCCTAGCAGCTACCTGCTAGAAATTTAGCTATCTTCTTCCTCCGCGTCGTCGTCCAGCTCGGGCGGAACAATAAAGACCGGAAGGCCAGCGTTACGCACGATGTGCTCGGCCGTGGAGTTGGTCCACCAGCCGCGGAAGCCGCTGAGCGCGCGGGTGCCGGTGACGATGATATCGACGTCGAGTTCTTGCGCGGCGTCGACAATAGCGGAGGCAATCGTGGTCACCGACTCCACCAAGTGGGCGCGGCCGGAAAGGCCCAGGTTTTCTGCAACCTCGACTCCTTGCCTACAAATCCGCAGCGCTTCCTCATAGGCCGGATCATCTTCCACCGCTTCCGGCGCCACCGTGGACTGGTGCATGCCAGTACGGCTGACCGCACGCGCTGCCTGACGGGCCATCGGCTCCCACGCCGTCAAAATCTCGACGTGGCGCGGGCGCAGCAGGCGGGCTGCGTGCTCCATCGCGCGGGCTGCCCGAGTGGAGCCGTCGTAAGCAATCAACATCGTCTCACCGTTACTCATGGATGCCATACTAACCCCCTACGCGGGCATGTCGCTGGAAATCGTGCACACTGGAAGGCATGGAACTTTCCCCGTCCCCGATGTTCTCGGCCCGCACTGCGGCTGCCGCTGTCCTCACGCTTGGGCTTGGGTTTTGCTTGGCTTCCTGCGATAGCGAGCAGCCGGAAAGCACGCAGGAGCCCGCGGCGTCGAGCTCGGCGCCTGGTGCGGCGTCGGCAAGCGCGGCGCCGAGTACAACCCCCAGCGAGGAAGCGCCTGTGCCCGTGGACCGCCGCCAGCTGGCCGCATCGGTGCTCATGCCGCCCGCGGTGAACTACGACGACGCGCTGGCCAAACTGCAGGCCGGCGCCGGCGGAATCTTCATCCCCAGCTGGGCAGACCCGGCGCTGCTCAGCGAGCCAGAACGCGACATTAACGCCCTGCGTGCGGCAGTGGGCCGCGATTTCCAAGTCTCTATTGATTTCGAAGGCGGGCGTGTACAGCGCTTTTCTGAAATCCTCGGCGAGCATCCTGCACCTGCGCAGATGGCCGCCGAGCATAGCCCAGAAGAAGTCGAGCAGATGGGTGCCGAGATCGGGCGCGTACTGAAAGAACATGGCATCAACGTGGACTTCGCGCCGGTTCTCGACGTCGATGGTGGCGAACTCGAAGTAGTAGGCGACCGTTCCTTTTCCACCGACCCCAAGCTGGCCGGTGAGTACGGCGCGGCTTTTGCCCGCGGCCTGGAATCGGCGGGAGTAAAGGCTGTGTTCAAGCACTTCCCAGGTCACGGCCGCGCTTCCGGCGACACCCATCTCGGCGAGGCCGTGACTCCGCCGCTGGAGGAGCTTTACGGACACGAGTTTGTGCCTTTCCAGGAGGCGATCCCGGCGGCTCCTGCGGCGGGACTCATGATGGGGCACCTCGTTGTGCCGGGGCTGGGCGACGGGCAAACCCCCGCCTCCATCAATCCCGCGGCATACCAGCTTGCGCGCGAGCAGCTGCACTATGGCGGGCCCATCTACACCGATGACATCGGCGGCATGGCCTCTATCGCAAACACCATGAACGTCCCGCAGGCGGTGGTGGCTGCGCTGGCTAGCGGCGCGGATATGCCACTGTGGTCCACGGATGCTGAATTCCCCGCGGCCGTCGATGCGGTGGTAGCAGCACTCGATGACGGCACGCTCACCGATGCGCAGCTGCAAGCCTCCGCCCAGCGGCTTACGGGTGGAAAATTGCCCGAATAGTAAGAGCTGATCAGTACCTTACTAGGAAAGTTTCAGCTTGAACGATAGTCTTTAAGGCGTGAAAAAGGCAGTAGGAAAGCAAACTGGCAAAGGCTGGCGCATCACACTTGGTGTGATTGTCGGCTTTCTCCTCATCGCAGGCATCGCCTACGGGTGGGATGTAATTGCGAATCAGGGCAAGGTCCCGCGCGCGACGTCGGTTGGCGGCGTCGACATTTCCGGAATGGAGCGCACCGCAGCGGTTGAAAAGCTGGAGCGGGAGCTTGGCGACGTCGAGACCAAGCCTGTCTCGGTCACCTCTGGAGAAAAGTCATCCCAGCTGGTGCCGAATGAATCCGGCTTATTTTTGAACTATCAAAAGGCCGTGGACGGTATCCCTGATGCTTCCTATAATCCGTTTAGCCGCCTGTACAGCTTCGTGAAATCCACCAAGGAAATCCCGGTGACCGTGGACGTTGATGCAGCGGCTTTGGACAGCAATTTGGAACGGGTAAAGAAGGAACTTTCCTTCGAGCCGAAGGACGGCATGCTGGAGCTAAACAACGGCGGTCTGAAGGCAACTAAGCCGGTCCTTGGCCAGACCGTGGATGATGCGGATCTGAAGAAGTCGGTGAAGGAGAACTGGTTGGACCCAGCCGGCGTTGAGGTGGCTCCTGTTGTTGTGGAGCCGGCGATTAACGACGACGCGATTGAAGCAATGCGCACCGGTGACGTCGCGAAGGCTTTGGATAACCCGCTGACCTTGAACGGTGAGAACAATGTCTCCGGCACGCTGCGCAAGGATGAGATCGCGCAGTTTGTTTCCATCGAGGCAAAAGACGGCAAGCTGGAACTGAAGGTGGATACCCCGAAGGCGCAGCAGTTGTTTGAAGAGCACATGGATGGCTCGCAGGTGCCAGGCCAGAATGCCAAGATTTCCTTCAGCGGCAGCAAGATGAACGTGACTCCTTCGGTCGATGGCTCGATTATCGACTGGGAGAAGACCATGAAGGATTTCGACAAGCGCGTTAAGGGCGACGAGCGCACCTGGGATGCGGACTACAAGCCGGATCCGGCGGAGTACACCACGGAAATGGCGGAGAAGGCAACCTTCAACGACACTGTTTCTGAGTTTTCTACCGGTGGCTTTTCGGGCGCTTCGGGTGAGAACATCCGCCGCGTGGCGGAGGAAGTAAACGGCGCTGTTGTCAGCCCGGGCGAGACTTTCTCTCTTAACGGCTACACCGGCCCGCGCGGTACTGCGCAGGGCTATGTGGAATCCGGCATCATTATTGATGGCCACTCCGGTACTGCAGTGGGCGGCGGCATCTCGCAGTTCGCCACCACGTTGTACAACGCTGCCTACTTCGCTGGCATGGAAGATGTGGCGCACACGCCGCACTCATACTACATCTCACGCTACCCGGCGGGCCGTGAGGCTACCGTGTACGAGGGTGCTATCGACCTGCAGTTTAAGAACACCACGAACACCCCGGTCCGCATTGAGACCAGCTTCGGTGGCGGCAAGATCACCGTCCGCTTCAAGGGCGTGAAGACCTACAACGTGGAGTCTGTCAACAACGGTCGCTGGGCCACTACCCAGCCAACCCGTATGTCGGTGGGTGAGGATTGCTCGCCGTCGTCAGGCGCGCCGGGCTTTACTACCTCGGATACCCGCATTATTAAGGACCTCTCCGGCCGCGAGATTTCGCGCGAAACCACCACCACGGTCTACGACCCGCAGCCCATCGTCTCCTGCGGTTAGGTCATGGCTCGGCCGATGCACACCGCGGTGAAGGACCCGGCGGACGTCGATCAGCTGGCCCAGCACCCGATTGCCTTTCGCCGCGTGGCCGGCCTTTTCGCAGCCCACCGCGGCACGCTGCTTGTGGTGGTAGCGCTCATCATCGCGACCTCTGGGCTGACGGTGGTGCAGCCTTTCTTGGTGCGCCGCACCGTGGATGAGGCCATTCCCAACCACGACACCGCACTGCTTCTGTGGTTGGTTGGCGGCATGCTGGCCATCACCGTGGTCTCCCAAGCCATTGGCGTTATCCAGTCCTTTTTATCCGCGCGGGTGGGGCACACCATCATGCACGAGCTGCGCACGCAGGTCTTTGCCAACCTGCAGCGCCAATCGCTGCAGTTCTTCACCAATAACCGCGGCGGCGAAATCCAGTCCCGCCTGACCAATGACATCGCGGCGATGCGCGGCATGGTGACCACAACCGCGACATCCGTGGCCAGCAACCTCACCATGACTGTGGCTACGTTGGTGGCGATGGTGGCGCTTTCGCCTACCCTCTCGCTTTTGTCCCTGGTGGTACTGCCGCCTGCAGTGTGGCTGACCCGCCGCGCCGCCGTTCTGCGCCGCAGCCTCATGGAGAAAAACAGCCGCGCGCAGGCGACGCTGCAGCAGACCATTTCGGAGAACCTGTCCGTGTCCGGCATGCGCCTGGCGGCCACGCTGGGTGCGCAGGAGCGCGTCTATGACGGCTTTGAGAAAACCTCCCGCTCCCTCATCCGTTTGGAGCTGGAATCGCAGTTGGCCGGGCGCTGGCGCATGGCGCTGACGCAAATCATCTTCGGCGTGATGCCGGCCCTGATTTACCTGGCGGCCGGCTTGCGCCCGGGCATTACGATTGGCACGCTCATCGCCTTTTCCACCCTGCAGACCCAGATCTTCCGTCCCATTACCGGCCTGCTCAACGTGGGCGCGCAGTGGGTGGCGTCGATGGCGCTGTTTAGCCGCATCTTCGAGTACCTGGACCTGGAGCCCGAACTCACCGAGGCCACCCAGCCCGCCCAGCTTGCCGACGCCTCCCTCACCCTCCAGCACGTCTCCTACCGCTACCCCGGCACCGACACCGACGCGCTTTCCGACGTCTCCCTTTCCATCCCCGCCCACACCACCACCGCGCTAGTGGGGCATACCGGGTCCGGCAAGTCCACGGTGGCCGCACTTTTTGCGCGCCTTGCCGATCCGACCGAAGGCACCGTGCACCTGGGCGGGGTCGACCTGCGCGATATTCCACCTGAGCAGCGCGCGGAGGTCATTGGCGTGGTCTCCCAGGAGACCTACCTGATTCACGGCACGGTGCGGGAGAACCTCCTCTTCGCGCAGCCGAATGCGAGTGAGGAACAGATGTGGGCGGCGCTTAACGCCGCGCGCGTGGACGAGGTCATCGCCGCGCTGCCGGAAGGTCTGGACACAGTGGTGGGCTCGCGCGGCTACCGCTTCTCCGGCGGTGAGCAGCAGCGCCTTTCGCTTGCCCGCACGTTGCTGCGCCAACCACGGGTGCTCATCTTGGATGAGGCCACCTCCGCCCTCGACAACGAGACGGAGCGCGCCATCCAGGAGGCAGTGCTTGGCGCGGATGCTACCCGCTTGGTCATCGCCCACCGCCTGTCCACTATCCGCGATGCCGACCAGATCATCGTCCTCGACGCCGGCCGCGTGGCCGAGCGCGGCACCCACGCTGAGCTGCTGGCCCGCGACGGCGCTTATGCGGCGCTCCTTCGTGCCGCGAAAACTACTGGTGATCGTTCTTAGAGAGCCCCGCCAAGAAACCTAGGGATGCTAGCTTTCTATCTGGAGTTTGTTAAAGACCGAGAAAATATATGGCTTCGGGATTGTCCTGAGGTACCTTCTTGCCGCGCCCCAGTGGTTGCCCATGAAGATTCACGTCTACCTGGCGATATTGACAGTGTTAATGGTTGTGCTGGTGGTTGCATGGCGCTCTTGGTAAGCGTTTCGCAGTGAGATAGTTGCCACCAATGTGCCTGGGCAAGGCTGCTAGAGCCCCCGTAAGGGGGCGGTGAGGTCGATATCACTCAAAGTGGAATGGCAGCTACCAATACCGCAGTTTAACTGCGAATATAATTATTATCTGTGCGGGGGGGGGGGCGATTACTTGAGAGGGCTAGCTGGTTTTATGGGAAGCGGGCATTTGTTCGATATCGCATTTCTTCTTCTAGGTATAGGGTCTAGCTATGTAATCCACAGGCTACCGTTACTTAGGCTAGGGGCCCGGGTAGGTGCCTTACCTTCTTGGGAACGTCGCTCTATGTGGGTGAAAGATTCTTAGTGATGGGCCGGGCCATGGTGTGTAAACCGTGGGGAGTGGATTGCGTACAGCTGATGAGGCGCGGTGTCTCATTACACAACTCATGTAAAGGACCTGTTTCCGTGAACAAGATCTCTCGTACCGCTCGTTCGGTCACTTTCGCAGCAGTCGTAGGCCTCTCCCTGGGGATCTCCGCTCCGGGCGCCCTGGCTCAGGACGATACCGCCGCCGATGCTTCGGCGACTACCACTTCTGAGGCTCCCGCGGGCACCTCCGTTAACCCGGCCAACATCGACTTTTCCAAGAAGGGCTCCATCACCCTCTACAAGAAGAAGGGTGCCGAGTCTGGTAATGCAGCTACCGGCCAGGAGATGGAAGGCGTACAGGGTGAGCCGCTCGCTGGTGTGACCTACAAGATCACCAAGCTGAACTACGACCTGCAGAATGGCGACTGGTCTAAGTTCCCGAAGACGGCTGCCGATGCCAAGGGCCACGAGACTGAAGAAACTTTCGAGACGACCACCGGTGACGACGGCAAGGTGGCTTTCGAGAACCTGGATCTTGGCATCTACCTCGTTGAGGAGACCGATGCTCCTGCCGGCATCGTGTCTGGTGCTCCGTTCATCGTGTCGGTGCCGATGGTCAATGAGGCCTCCGATGCGTGGAACTACAATGTCGTGGCCTACCCAAAGAACACCGAGACCAAGACTGAGAAGACCGTCAAGGATGCAGATAAGCACATCCAGGATGGTTACACCTACACCATTAACGCTTACGCCCCGACCTGGGGCGAGGGCAAGAGCCTGACTGCTTTCCGCTTCGAAGACCAGCTGGATAAGCGCCTGGACTTCCAGAAGGTTACCGAGGTCAAGGCTGGCGACACTGTTCTGGAAACCGGTGACTACGAGGTCAACACTCCGGCTGACAACAGCAACAAGCTCATCGTCAAGCTGACTGACCAGGGCCTGACCAAGGTTGAGTCCGGCGACAAGATGTCCCTGACCTTCGAGGTCAAGCGCAAGGAGGTTGGCGACACCACTGAGCTGAAGAACCAGGCTGACGTCATCTTCAACAACCCGAATACCGGTAAAGAGGTCAAGAACAAGACCAACGAGGTCGTGACCTACCACGGCAAGCTGAAGGTTGTGAAGAAGGACGGCAAGGAGGCCGGTAAGGTCCTGCAGGGTGCGGAGTTTGAGCTCTACCGATGTGCCTCCGCGCAGGATAAGCTCGAGAACCCGCTGAGGGTAAACGGTGCGAACAAGTGGACTACCGGCGCTGACGGTACCTTTACAATCGACGGCCTGCACGTCACCGACTTCGAGGACAGCAAGGAGGTTGCTCCGGCAACCAAGAAGTTCTGTCTGAAGGAGACCAAGGCTCCGGCTGGTTATGCACTGCCGGAGAAGAACGTTACCGAGATTGACTTCACCCGCGAGAATATCGCGAAGACTGGTGAGCTCAACGGTGACGACAAGATTACCCTCGTGTCTGAGATCGACAACATCAAGCAGGACACCCCGAACCTGCCGATGACTGGTGGTGCCGGTGTCGGAATCCTGGCCGCTATTGGTGCAGCCATCGTCGCAGCTGGTGCATGGTTCGCTCGCCGTACCGCGCGCAACTAATAGCCGGGCGTAGTTCCGGTGGCGCAGACTGTCCATGGTGGTCTGCGCTGCGGGTCGGGTAGCCAAGGTAGGCAGCCCGACCCAATGAGGGGACTGGACTAGGCGTAGATTCCGGTCCCTATCTTTCTCTTTCGTTGTAATCCCGGTCGCGCTGCGCTAGCGCGTGGGCATTGTTTTGGGTGGTGCGGGTCGTTGACTTCGGTGGTAGGCCAGGAAATGGGCCGGCGGCACAGGCGCCGTGGAGGCTTAGCTCTTCCGGCGGTAATCGTTGTCGTCGGGTTGTTGGTGATGCTGTACCCAGTGGTCTCGACCGCCTGGAACAACTGGAATGCCTCACAGGTGGCGCAAGAGTATGCGCGACTGGACAAAGAGACACCGGCGCAGGTGCAGGACTCCGTATGGGATGCTGCGCATGCGTACAACGAGGAGCAGACTTCGGGTCCGATCTTGGATCCGTGGCTGAACCGTATCGGTGTGGATAATCCCGATTATGAGGCTTACCTGGAACAGTTGGGTGAGACCGAAGCGATGGCTCGCCTTGTCTTCCCAGCCGTAGACGTTGATCTGCCGGTGTTTCATGGCACCGCGGATAAGACACTGCAGCGTGGACTAGGACATTTATATGGCTCTGATTTGCCGGTAGGCGGACCAGGAACTCATTCCGTCATCACGGGGCATACGGGCCTGGCGAATTCAACGATGTTTGATCACCTCGACTCTGCCACCGAGGGAGATGTGTTCTACATCCAGGTTGCTGGCCACAAATTGAAGTACGTCGTCGACAGCATTCAAGTGGTTCTGCCGAGTGAAGTTGATGGCCTACGGCCAGTCGCCGATCAGGACTACGTCACGCTGATTACGTGCACTCCGTACGGGATCAACACGCATCGCTTGCTGGTGCGTGGCCATCAGGTTCCTATGGAGCCGGGGGAGGAGTCGGTATTTGAAGGCTCCCACGGCCCGGGTTGGCAATGGTGGATGTACGCACTGTTGGCTGCGGTGATTGTCATTGGTTGCTGGCTGGTGTGGTGGCTGCGACGGCAGAAGGCGGCCGGAGCGCAAGAAATTATTGGTGAAGAAAGTAGCGTGCGGGAGTAAGGCGATGAAGAGGTTGACAAATACTTGGTCGGCCCGAGTGGTTTCCGTCGGAGTAGCGTGTGCGGTTTCGTTCGCAGGGCCGGGCGTGGTTGCTGCAGAAGCGGTGCAGGTTGCCGGGCAGCAGTCCACTGGTGCCGAACGCACTTCGGCTACGGATACAGTGACAATCCGGCTGACACAAGGCAATCCCAACGACGATGGCCAGGCGCCCTCGGGAAAAATCCAAGGTGTCACAATTCATCTGGACCGGCTTGCCGGCTTGGACCCGACCAACGCTGACGACGCAGCCCGCGTACGGAACGCGAATCTCGACGAGGTTCGTGATTGGCGCACCGATGTGCACGTGGATCTGGTCACCAATGCCAATGGCGAGGTGACGTTTGATGGTCTAGCTCATGGCTTCTATGTGGTGACGTCTACAGCGCCGGATGATTCCTACCGAGAGATAAACCCGTTTGTGGTGGCGGTTCCATTCCACACGGTGGTAGATAACCCGAAACCAGTACCAGGAGTGATTGTGGCCAAGACCCACAAACCGGGTGAAACGCCGACGCCACCCACGTCGTCATCTGCTCCGAGCGCTCCGCCGTCACGCCCGGATACCCCGCAAACACCTCCGAACTATCCACCGACTAAACCAGGGAAGCCACCTCACCAACCCGAGACAACGCCGCCGGGTACTCCAAGTGCCGGTAAGACCTCAACCCCAGTAACGCCGTCGGGCAATGGTGGCTCATTGGCGATGACCGGTGCACAGGTAATCGGTGTAGTAGCCGCAGCGTTGGCATTGATTGCCACTGGTTTCGTGATGATTGCCTTTAGCCGTAGGAAGAATTCAGAAAGCGAGGGACGGTAATGTCCTGGACAGATTCTCATCTGGTCGAGCCGGTAGCGTATCGCTGGCGCGTCGTAGGGGCGTTCGCTGCAGTGCTGGCCCTAGTTTTTAGCGTCGCTGCGCCGGCTGCTCTTCCAGGTTTCATTGGCGCTGTCGCCGAGGCACAAACCACAGCGTTGCGTGTCGAGCTTGATTCCGCAGACCAACTGAGCCTGACTGTTGGCGACTCCGCAACATTTGAAGGCCACTTTGTTGACGCCGGAACCGTGGAGGAGTTGGAATTCACTGTTGAGACTGCAGGACTGGAGTTCGACGGCTCGGCCTACACACTGACTATCGACGGCGAAGTGATCCCCGTCCGCGAAGGAGACAACCTCGTTGTAAAATCAACCAGTTCTTCAGTGACTTTCCGAATCGCTGGCCTTTCTACTGACGTGCCAGCAGGGGCAGCTTTCTCACTGAAGATCCCAGCGGTCGCAGAGGAATCCGAACTGAGCGGGATGTCCGTCGACGTGCGTGGAGTAGCCGAGGAGACTACCAGCACGTCATCACCTGAATCCAGCGAAGCCTTAGAAGCCCCTTCGGAGGTGACTGAGCCGCTTGATATTGCTGACGTTGACGCGGCCCCAGCCCGTCTGATGGCGGCGCCGAACATTACCCCGTACGCTGCAGGCGACCGCACCATCACGATGGTAAACGATGGATACGTGCTTAAGGGAAGCCGATATATCCCGAACTTTAAGATTCCGTCCGGTGAGCTTTTTGGCGGCCAGCTGTCCATTCCGCAAGGCACGGTGGTTACCCTCAAATCCAGCGTTAACAGTTATTTATCGACTAACCCTGATGACCTGACGATCTATTACACCGGTGCCAACGGAGGTTGGTATGAGGCGAAGGTGACCTACAAAAGGATTAGCGCCAAGGAATACCAAGTCATCCTGCCGCAGATTACTATTGGTGGCACCGCACAGATTCAGTTTAAGGGTGTTCACCGCGGGCCAGACAATACAGTGTTTACAGCTTCCTTCACTGTTCCTGCGAAAGAAGAGTGCCAAGATCCGGTTACAAGCAGGCAGCCAAAGCGCGAGCTCACCCCAGCTGAATTTGCTGACGGTAGCCCTGTCTACGTTGTGACCAGTGAGCCTGCAGGCCGGACCCGCGATACCTCTGTCCTGCGCCGGCAGATCGACCAGGGCCGCGATTACCGGCAAGTAGGCGAGAAGACCCCATGGGTTTATAACTCTCTAGCATTCAATTCGAGCGACAACTGGCTCTACGCGGTGAGCCAGATTCGCGGCGAAAATGGTGATCCTTGCTACCCAGCAGGACATCTCCTGCAGATTAATCCGGCGACCGGTGTGGTACATAACCTTGGGCCTATCCTTACGTCCGGAAGCACCGGTACCCCTTTCGAAACGAGCAGCGACCGGGATCTGCTTAACGCGGGCGTGTATACCAGCGAGGGTTTCTTCGTGGCTAACACGTCTACCTCTGGTACTCGGCGCCTTTATAGAATCGATGTCGATAATGTCACTGCTAAACGCGTGTTCGGAAACCAGCAGTCTTTTTCGGAGGACTGGGCGGTGCTCCCTCAAGCCCAGAAGTACATGTGGGGCTTCCAGAGTAGATCTCAGGCCGGCGACAAGCTGATTCTTGAACGCATCGATACTCAGACCGGGGCAGTCAAGACCTGGGATCTCACGGGAATCAAGACTTTGGACGGGCGCACTATCTCCAACCCCTCCGCCTCGTGGGGCAAGGCATGGACCTATTCCAATGGAAACCTAGGGTTTGGATCGGGTAGTTCGGCTGCGAATCAGCTGGGTTTTGAGCTAAAAATCAGTAACCCGGACTCCGAAAGTCCGACGTTCGAGTTGGTCAACATAATGAACAACCTGCCTGCTTCATTTAACACGGATGCTGCTTCCGATCTGGTGCCGCCGCCGCCAGCGCTGCAATCCAACATTGCAGTGAAGAAGCAACGCTCCGAGACCAAGGCGGTAAACGGCGAGGTCCGTACTTTCTGGACCATTTCGGTGGAAAACACCACAGCTAACGCCAGCTCGGGAGGCACGTTCTGGGAGTACCTACCAACGGATACTCACTATGGGGTGAATGCTTCCGGTCCCACTGCTAAGTTCGAAGGCTTTGGGCCTGGATCCACACTCGTCAACGGGCGTAATCCAGGGCCTAACGAGATTGGCCCGGGGGCCGGTATTTATGCAGGCATGACTGTCCCGTCCGGAGCGGACGGTGAGTCCCGATACATGAAGGGCTATGTTGGTACACTTCCAGGACACGCGAAGGTAGAGTATGTCGTCTCTGCGCCGGTGCGAACGGATAAATACGGCAACCTCAAGACGGTGTGTAGCCCGAACAAAGTGGCTTTCCAAGCCACTGAGGGTGAGGCCGGTAGCGACAACGTTGCTACTGAAGCCTGCTTCAGCAAGGTTGCTGTCGACAGTGCACCGCAACCTGTTCCTGGTGCGGCGAATGAATATACCGCGAAGTACAACGTCGTAGTAGCCGCCCCGGATGCTCCCGGCTTCGACACCAATGAGGTGATCTACGGAAAGCTGACGGATACCCCGAAGTTCGTTGGTGCCGCCACGGTTACTGGGGCCACTGTGGTCTTCAAGGACGAGTTCAACAAGACCAGCCAGCCGCAGTCGTACCAGGGGGCCGGTCCGTATGAACTCAACAAGAACGACACTCCAAAGATCATTAAGCCCAAGGGCGTCAATGGAAGCTCCGGGCAGCACGTCTACGAGGTGACGGTGCGCTTCAAGCTGGATCGAACCAAATTGAATAGCACATCCGTCCCTGCCGGGTACCCGAGTCAGCCTGCCGGTAACTCCCGCTGCTACACCAAGGATGGCCTACATGAACCCAACTTTGGCCTCATGAACGAGGCAGAGATGGGCGGTTGGAAAGACACCTCTTGTATCCCGCTGGAGACCAAGCAGATGGATGTCCTGCTTGAAAAGGTGAGCTATGATCCAGCCGCGCCGGACAAGATTCAAACCGACGAGTTGCTCGACGGCGCGCAGTTCACCGTCCACCGTGGTGACGCTGACGGCAACTTGAAGCTCAACGCGGATGGCACCGTCAATACTGATGCTAACCCCGTAGTGAAGCAGTCCACGACCACCACCACAGGCCGCGTCAAGCTCGAAGGCTTGGATGCCCCTGGCGTGTACTACCTCATCGAGACCAAGGCGCCGAACGGCTATAACCTGCTGCCCGCGCCAATCAAGTTCTCGACGGAGTGGGATCAGAATGGCAATGCAGTCATCAAGGTGCTCTCCGGAGGAACTGCTATCACCAGTAGTAGGTGCGCTGAGTCCGACACTGCTGCCAATTGCGTAAAGAAGGTCGGCATCCTTCAGGTCGCCGACATCACCAAGGGTGCACTGCCCAAGACCGGTGGTGAGGGCGTAGGCCTGTGGGCTCTCGCTGGTGCCGCGATTGTCGCGGCAGGGTGCCTCGCTTTGCGACGCCGCTGGGTATAGAACCACCGCTTGCGGCTACTTTTAGAAAAGGCCCGCTCTTCCAAACAACCAGGGAAGGGCGGGCCTTATTGTATCTTCATTGGCGGCTAGGAATCTTGCGGGTCGTCGTCAAGCGCGGCGTCCTTGGCGTTGCTGACATATTTGCGCCACCAGTAGATGAGCAGAAGCACGATGATGACAGCGGCTGCCAGAATGACCCACATCCACCACTGCCAGTGAACACCCGAGCTGTTGAACGCAGCCTCATCTTCCGGATCCATCGGCACTTGGTGGCCGGTGACGAGCAAGCGGTGGGTATTAACACCGTAGGGGGTGCAGGTAATGAGCGTAACGAGGTCCTGGCCTGGCTCACGGTGGAGCGAGCTGGTGTCCGCAGGCTCGACGACCCGAATATCGTGCACCTCGTACTTGAGCTTCTCGCCGCCGGCGGCGATGTAGAAAGCATCGCCCTTCTTGACCTTGGTGAGGTTGTCCCACAGCGTGGCATTTTGTAGGCCTGTGTGGGCGGAAAGTGCTGCGTGCCGACCCTCGCCATCACCTACGCCGCCGACAGGTAGGTCCGTGCCGTAGAGGTGGCCAGCGCCGCGGGAGAGCGCCTTTTCTGAAGTGCCGTGATAAATGGGCAGATCGGAATCGATAGAGGGGATGACGATACGACCCATGGCATCGGTCTCAGACAATACCGACAGGTACTGGCGGTAGCGCTGGTACTCGGGGGAGTCTTCGTTATCGGTGGTGGTCCACGCGTCGCCAATGCTGATTTGGCCCAACCCGGCGTTGTAGGCTTGTGCTTCCTCCCATGCGGTGTGCAGTACTTCTGGCGGGGCTTGCTTCTCCAGCTTGGCGTATTCCTCGGCGGCGCGGGATTGGGTGTGGTTGTTCCACTGCGTGGCCACGACGGGGTAGAGCAAGACACCGAGACCGACGAGGATCAGAATTAACGCAATGATGGCGTTGGGGTTGACGACGCCCTTCTTCTTGGGTGCGTCGCTGATTTCCGCTGGTTCGTGCTTGCCCATTGTGTCCTGCCTGTGTGGGGGTCTGTTGCCGCGCGTCCTAGGGGTTGACGTGGGGTACATAACGTGAGTGTTAGAACCTCAGACTAGATCGGAGAGAATCCGAAACTGTGCCTAGTCGCCGATAACGAAGCACAGGGCTTCATACCGATTTAGAGTGGCCTCATCGATGGCTAAGTTTTGATCAACCGCGCACAGTTCGCGGAGTTCATCGATTGTGCGGGGCGCAAGCTCTTGGAGTAGATGCTCACACTCAGCGCGAAGATCCGCTGTGGTTTTGGGCGTGAAGATAGGGGCTGTCATGGTCCATCCTGTAAGTATGAAATTAGTCCATGAACTGGGAAAATAAGTGGAGCCGACGACGGGAATCGAACCCGCGCCAGCAGCTTGGGAAGCTGCAGTTCTACCATTAAACTACGTCGGCGCAATGCATCTTGTGCATCGTCGTAAAGCTTAGCACCGCCGCCGCCTAAGGCCATAAAAGGCCCAGTGGGGAGGTAGACTATCAACCGTGCTTCTTTCTGATCGTGATATCCGTGCCGCCATTTCCGCTGATGCTCCCGAGCGTTTGAGCATCGACCCTTTCGACGCCGAGATGGTCCAGCCTTCCTCCATCGATGTGCGCTTGGACAAGTTCTTCCGCGTGTTTAATAACTCGCGCTATACGCATATTGACCCCAAGCAGGAGATGCCGGACCTCACCAGTGAGGTGGAGGTGGCCGAGGGTGATGCCTTCGTCCTACACCCCGGCGAGTTCGTGCTGGGCGCCACGCTGGAAAAGTTCACCTTGCCGGCCAACCTGGCAGGCCGCTTGGAGGGCAAGTCCTCCCTGGGTCGCCTAGGCTTGCTGACGCACTCCACGGCAGGCTTCATCGATCCGGGCTTCTCCGGACATATCACACTCGAGCTGTCCAACACCGCTAACCTGCCCATTTCGCTGTGGCCCGGGATGAAGGTGGGCCAGTTGGCTATCTTTAAGATGTCTTCGCCGGCGGAGGCTCCGTATGGTTCCGGCGCGCTGGGCTCGAAGTACCAGGGCCAGCGTGGACCGACGCCGTCGAAGTCCTATCTGAACTTCCGTTAAACTTTTCGTTCTCGCCGCGCGCTTCAGGTCAACCGCGCCTAAAATTCCCGGTTATGCGTATGACTGTGATTGGTACCGGCTACCTAGGTGCGACTCACGCCGCCTGTATGGCGGAGCTCGGCCACGAGGTACTCGGTGTAGATGTTGATGAAAGCAAGATTGAAGCTCTCAAGAACGGCCGCGTGCCGTTCTACGAGCCCGGCCTGCCGGAGGTACTCGAGCGCAACATCGAGGCCGGCCGCCTAGATTTTTCCACCAGCTATGACGACGCCGCGGAGTTCGCCAACGTGCACTTCCTCGGCGTTGGCACCCCGCAGGCCCACGGCTCCTACGCCGCGGATCTCACCTACGTGAAGTCTGTCATCACGGAGCTCGTACCGCGCCTCAAAGGCGAGCACGTCATCTTTGGTAAGTCCACCGTTCCCGTGGGAACTGCGGCGGAGCTGCAGGAGATGGCGAATGAGTTGGCCCAGGAGGGCAGCCACGTGGAAATCGCGTGGAACCCAGAGTTTCTGCGCGAGGGCTATGCAGTAAAGGACACCATCGCTCCAGACCGCATCGTTTTGGGCGTGCGGGGCGGGCAGTCCCGCGGCGAGGCTGTAGCCCGTGAAGTCTATGCCAAGCCGTTGGCGCAGGATACGCCGTTTATTGTGACTGACCTGCAGACTGCCGAGCTGGTCAAGGTCTCTGCGAATGCGTTTCTGGCCACCAAGATTTCCTTCATCAACGCCGTGTCTGAGATCTGCGAGATTGCGGGCGCGGACGTCGTAAAGCTTGCCGATGCTATCGGTTACGACGAGCGCATCGGCCGTAAGTTCTTGGGCGCAGGTCTGGGCTTCGGCGGTGGCTGCCTGCCGAAGGATATTCGTGCATTCATGGCACGTGCCGGCGAGTTGGGTGCGGACCAAGCGCTGACCTTCCTGCGTGAGGTCGATGCCATCAATATGCGTCGCCGTGACCGCACCGTGGACATGGCTAAAGAGGCCTTCCAGGGTTCGCTGTTAGGCCACCGCGTGACAGTTCTGGGATGCGCTTTCAAACCGAACTCTGACGACGTTCGCGATTCGCCAGCGCTGTCCGTGGCGGGTTCTTTGTCCTTGGCTGGCGCTGCGGTTACCGTCTATGACCCAGAGGGCATGGAAAACGCCCGCAAGGTGTTTCCTACGTTGAACTACGCCGCTGACTGTGAGGAAGCTCTGCGCGAGAGCGAGCTGGTTATTCTCGCCACCGAATGGCAAGAATTCCGCCAGCTGGACCCCGCCGAAGTGGCGGAGCTGGTCACCAACAAACACATCATCGACGGCCGCAACGTCCTCGACGTTGAGGCGTGGAAGCAGGCCGGCTGGACCATCGAGGCGCTGGGCCGCAGCCTCTAGCGAACGGACAGGGCGCTATTAGTAGCGTCAGGTTCGGGACCCGCCTCACGCTGCGGGATGGTCAGCGCTGCGATGAGAGTGGTGATGGGCACTGCTAGGGTCAGTGCCATTGCACCCACGGCGGAGCGCAGGAGCTCGGTGGCTACGAGGTCGCTGGAAAGAATCTGGCCCGCCGGGCGCTGAGCTGCTGTAATCAGCATGAGCAGCGGCACTGACGCGCCGGTATATGTGAGGACGATGGTGTAGACCATGGAAGCGATATGGTCGCGGCCGACCTTCATGGCGGACTTGAACAGCTCCGCAGGGCCTGCTTCGGGGTTGAGCTCATTGAGCTCGCGGACGGTGGAGGCCTGCGCGATGGAGATATCGTTGAGGCTGCCCAGCGCGCCGATGATGAATCCGCAGAGCAGGACACCCACGATGGAAACTCCGGGCATGTAGAGCAGGAGCTTGAGGTTGTCTTCGGAGCTAAGTCCCTGCAGGCTCGTTGAGTTGATAGTGGAGCTGGCCAGGAAAGCCGCCAGCAGCAGGGCGATGAGTGCACCGCCCAAAGCAGAGGCGGACTTCCAGTTGAACCCGTGCACGAGTGGTACAACGATGAAGATGATGGCGGCGCTGGTTACCAATGCCAAGCCCAAGGGGTTTGTGCCCTCGACGAGAGCGGGAAGCAAGTAGAAGAATACGATTGCGAGCGAAATTGCCAGGCCAATGAGCGAGCGCAATCCGTGCCATGCCGCGAAAGCAATGATGACGATAGCGGCGATGATGGCCCAGAGGACGAGGTTGCCGCTGCGTTGATAATCGGCGAAGGCATAGTCTACGTCCCCGTTGGGGCCGGTGGCCTCGGAGAGCAGGATCTTGTCACCCTCCTGCAAGTCTGGGTCACCCGCGACGCCAAAGTGCACCAGCTGGGTCATCTTGCCTGCGTTGTCCCCGGAGGTGATATCGATGAGGGAGCGGGTGCAATCGCCACCTGGCTCCGCCGGAATGAGTGGTGGCTTGTCGAAGGCCTTGCCGGTCTGATCCGACTGGCAGATGGCGTGGTCGACAGTCTTGACCGTGCCCTCGGCCTGCGGGTGGTTCAGAGCGTAAGTCTGCGAGAACTCTGCGCTCGTGTGATCTACCGGAGAAGTGGTAGGGCGCAGGAAAATAGCGCCGATGATGGTTACAAGGACGGCCAGCGCAAGCCCGATAAGCAGCGCGAGACGCCACGGGTTTTGGTTCGTCGCTAAATAAAGGCGGCCTCCACTAGGAAAGGAGACCACCGGCTTGGAAGCCGTCGTGTGTTTGCCCATGCAGCTTATTGTGAACGATTGTCAGTTCAAATGGCAACTGCGCACAAAAATTGCAAACAAATACGAGGCCTTTCACTTAGAAAGGCGGCTTGAGCTACTGGCGGTAGCTGGCCAGGAAGTTGCCGAGGCGCTCGATAGCGTTTTCCAGCTGGGAAGCCCACGGCAGGGTAACCACGCGGAAGTGGTCCGGGTTTGGCCAGTTAAAACCAGTGCCCTGGACCATCAGGATCTTCTCCGAGCGCAGGATATCCAGCATCAGCTTGGAATCGTCGTGAATCTCGTAGACATTCGGATCCAAGCGTGGGAAGCAGTACAAAGCACCCATCGGCTTGGTGACGGAAACGCCCGGGATCTCGTTGAGCTTCTCGTAGGCCACGTTGCGCTGCTTGAGCAGGCGACCGCCCTCGCCCGTGAGCCCGTAGATGGACTGTCGTCCGCCGAGAGCTACCTGGATTGCGTGCTGTGCCGGAACGTTCGGGCACAGGCGGGTGCCCGCCAGTAGGTCGAGACCCTCGATGAAGCCGCGTGCATGGCTCTTCGGGCCGGTCAGAACCATCCAACCAGCGCGGTAACCAGCCACGCGATAAGCCTTGGAAAGACCGTTGAAGGTAATCGTCAGCAGATCCGGAGCGAGGGACGCGATCGAGATGTGCTTCGCGCCGTCGTAAAGAATGCGATCGTAAATCTCATCCGCCAAAATTAGCAGGTTGTACTCACGCGCTACGTCTACAATGCGCTGCAGAACCTCGCGGGAGTAGACGGCGCCCGTTGGGTTATTCGGGTTGATGACCACGATGGCCTTAGTCTTTTCTGTGACCTTCGCGCGGATATCCTCGATCGAAGGATTCCAGTCATCCTCCTCATCACACAGGTAGTGCACCGGCGTACCGCCCGCTAGGGAGGTGGCGGCAGTCCACAAAGGGTAATCGGGGGCTGGGATGAGTACCTCGTCGCCGTCGTTAAGCAGCGCCTGCGTGGTCATGGTGATGAGCTCAGAAACACCATTGCCCAAGTAGACATCGTTGACGTCGAAGTGCGGGAAATCCTCCAGCTCGTAGCGGGTGACAATCGCGCGGCGCGCCGGAATGATTCCCTTCGATGTGGAATAGCCCTGGGAAGTCGGCAGCGCTGCGATCATGTCGCGCATGATGACGTCCGGGGCATCGAAACCGAATACGGCAGGATTGCCGGTGTTCAGCTTGAGGATGCTATGGCCGTCTAGCTCCATGCGCTCCGCCTCCGCAGAGACCTCACCACGGATGTCATACGCGACGCCTTGAAGCTTGGTGGATTGGTCAAAAATGCGGTTGTTCGGTGTAGTCATGGAAAATATTCTGCCACTTACAGGCTATTAAGGTCTCAACTAGACTACTTTTTGTTCCATTGCTCAAGCTTGCGCTTGGCCAGATTCATGGCCTCGCTGGTCAGCTCACCTGCTTGGCGGCGCCTCTCCGCCCACTGCGCTTGCTCCAAAGCCTTCTGCTGGGCGCGCTCTTGGGCCGTTAGTTGCAAAAGCTCGCGGCGGTGCTGGCGCTCAATCTTGCGCGGGGAGGGCCGGTGCCAGGACTCTGGGCCGATTTTGGCGACGTAGAGCATAATCCACAGCGCTGGGATGAGGAACAGTGCGCCCACGCCGCTGAGGAGAGCAATCGTGCCGGCGGTTTCGGAAACGACGAAGCAGGTGGTGGCGGCGAAGGTTAAGGCCATCGAGCCAATCAGCGCGGTGGCCAGGCGCGGCTTTTTGCTGGACTGATAGGCACGCTCGACCTCGCCACGGGAATAGACCTTGATTTCGGTGGAAGATACGGCTGGAATATCGGCAAACAGCGGCACGAGTTCGCGGCGCGTGTTCGCGCGCATGACGTCGTCAGAGCGCTCCTCGAATTCCTCCATGCTGAGCCTGCCCTCGCCGACGGCGCGGGCGAGATCGTTGATGGCGTCGGTCTTCTCTGCGTCGGATAGGCGCATCGAATTCGCGGGATCAAAAGGGGAGGCTCCGAAGCTATGCGTCATGGTTTTACTATAGGAAAACCGGAGGACACATGCGTATGCTGCTAGCGATCATTCCTTCTCGGCGCCTTCTTGTAAAGTGCCCTCTCGGCCCTCTTGCTTGGCGTCATCGATGGCGTCGTCAAGCGCTGCTTCGGAGTCCTCTTCTTCTTTCTTGGACTCGGCGGCTTTCGCCTTGGACTGCTCGTTTTCTTCCTTGCCCTTAACGAGGCTGGACAGGAGAGGGAAGATGGCGACGGTCAGTGCGCCACCGGCGACGAAGATGGAGGAGGTCTCCTCGTCCACGATGCCGGAGCTGACTGCGATGGTCATGACAGCGACGATGATCGGTAGACCCGTTGCTGCGTAGAGGGCCACCTGGAGACGCTCGCGGGTGGTCTCGATGTCGGACCCTGTGTGGTGGATGTTCTCGCGCAGGAAAACGGGCAGGCCACGGGTGACGAGAATGAGGGCGGGGATGCCAAGCACTTTGAGCGGGTTGTTGACGATGACGTGCCAGTCGATGGACATGCCGGAGACCACGAAGAAGACCGGAATCAGCATGGAATAGAAGACAACGTCGAGGCGGTTCTCGAGCCCCTTATGGAACTCGTCGGGGATGATGCGGTTGAGGATGATGCCTGCTGCGAATGCGCCGAGGACGATGTCGAGCTCGAAGACCGAGGTGACGGCCATCAGGATGGCCAGGATGAGGATGATAAGGCGCAGGATGGTCTGGTTCGTGGAGCCAGCGCCGGAAAGGAATGCGGTCTTGAGCCACGGCACTGCGACGATGAGCGAGCGCGGCATGACAGCGACGCCGACGGCGATGACGATGAACGCCAGCAGGATGAGCATGGTGCCTAGCGTGGAGCGGGTTCCCAGCAGGAGAGCCATGGCGGTGATGGGAGCGACCTCGCCGATGGCGCCGTGAATCATGACCGAGTCGCCGACTTTGGTGCCGATGAGTTTGTCCTGCTTGAGCATCGGCGTAATCGTGCCGAGCGCGGTGGAGGTCAGTGCGATTGCCATGACGATGGCACTAGGGATGTCATGCAGCAGGAAATATGCGCCGGCCAGACATGCGACGAGACAGATAAGCCACGTGGAGAAACCGGTGATGGCTTCCTTGGACTTGAGGGTAGAGATTTCGATCTCGAAGCCGGCTAGCAGGAACAATGCGCCGACGCCTAGCTCTTTGACCATGCCGATACCGGGGTCCTCGTGGGCGAGGTCGAGCATCGAGGGGCCGATGATCATGCCGAAGATGATGAGCAGGGCCACGGCGGGCATTTTGTTCTTGAGCATGTAGGAGACCAACGGGGCCAGAAGAGCGGCGGCCATGATCCATGCAAAGGAGACGAGGGAGGGGGTGTAGTCAGCTTCCCCAGATGCGAGCACCAATGTGTCGGCGGCGCTTAACGCGTCGAAAATCATGTGAACAGCGTACGCGGCGAGTACCCCGACTGCCTATTCATCCAGCAAGTTTGGTTTATCCGTCGCTTATTTGTGGCCCACTTGTGGCTAACTTGTAATGCAAAAGGTCTTGCCCGGGCTCCGTTGTTTCGCGTTTCTCCGTCTCCCCGCAATAGCCCAGACCTGGAACCCCACACCTGGATACTCAGACCTCCAGGTCGCAGATAGTTTCATGGCTAAACTTTTTAATCGCGACCTCAAGGTCTGGTTTTCCAGGGGTGCATTTTTAAAAACGCCCTCAGAGTCCACACACTTCCGGTGCCCCAAAATACAAAAATCCGGAGCAACTCAAGGAAGTCGTTGCTCCAGATTTACGAAATTAGTCAGCGGCCGGTGGTGCTGGAGGCGCCGGCGGTGCAGGCGGAGTTGGTGGCTGCGGCGTATCCGCACTCGACTGTGGTGCTGCTGGCGGGGTAGGTGCCTTTGGCAGTGAAGTTGCGCCAGGAGCAGCCGGCGCACTTGGCGGCGCCGGTGTTGGAGCCTTCGGTGCTGGTGCTGCAGGCGCTGCCGGTGTGGATGCCTTTAGTGCCGCGGGTGCAGGCGCTGATGGCGCACTCGGTGCTGCAGGTGCAGGTGGCGGTGTGGCTCCCGACGCGGCTGGCGGTGCGGGCGGAGTTGGTGCTGGCGCTGCTGGTGCTGCAGGCGCTGCCGGCGGCACTGGTGCAGCTGGCACGGCGGGAACTGCAGGTGCAGGAGGAGCTGTTGGTGCGGATGGCGCTTGGGGAGCGCTTGGTGCAGCTGGTGCGGCGGGAGCTGCAGGAGCCGGGGGTGCGGCCGGAGCGGGAGCGGTCGGGGCAGCAGCCTTGGTGGTAGGTGCGCTGGCAGTTGCTTCGGTCGGCGCAGCGGGGTCGACGGTCGTTGCATCTGAAGACGCAGGAGACGCAGGAGAATCCGGGGAGGCCGTGGCAGCTGGCTTTTCGGACGCACGCAGACGGGTAGGCGTGCCGAGGAACGCCTTCGGCCGCGGCTCGGGGAGGGCGCCGTCGGCGTCGGCGACGGAAGCGCGGAGCATGAGGGCAACGTCGGTGACGGCAGGTGCAGCGGACGCTGCTGCAGAACCGGGGGCGTCGGCAAGCGCTTTAACGCCGCCGGTGAACATGACGTTGCAGAATGGACAACCCGTGGCAATCTCCTCCGCGCCGGTGGCGATGGCCTGCTCCGCGCGGAACTCGTTGATGCGGGTGCCTAGCTTTTCCTCCATGAACATGCGCGCGCCGCCAGCGCCACAGCAGAAGGCCTCGTCGCGGTTACGGTCCATCTCACGGAGGGAAACGCCAGTGGCTTCCAGCAGCTCACGCGGCGGATCGAAGACCTTGTTGTGGCGGCCCAAGAAGCACGGATCGTGGTAGGTAATCGGCTTGCGGTTTTCCGGCGTACGCGGGATCGGCTTGAGCAGCCCCTCACGCACTAGGCGGTTAAGCAGTTGGGTGTGGTGGAAGACGTCGAAGTGCCCATCGAAATCTGGGTACTCGTTGCGCAGCGTGTTGAAGCAGTGCGGGCAGGTGGTGATGATCTTGCGCTGGCCTTCCGGAACGCCTTCGAAAGCGTTGTTTAGGGTCTCAACGTTTTGCTGCGCCATCATCTGGAACAGGAACTCGTTGCCAGCACGGCGCGCGGGATCGCCGGTGCAGGTCTCACCAGTAGAAAGCACGCCGAACTTCACGCCCGCCGTGTGCAGCAGGTCCACCACGGCGCGGGTGGTCTTGCGGCCCTGTTCGTCGTAGGCACCGGCGCAGCCGACCCAGAACAGGTACTCCATGTCGGCAAAGTCCGTGGCGTCCTCGCCGATGATAGGCACCTCGATGCCGTCGGCGCGTGCCTCATCGATCCAGGCGCGGCGCTCAGAGTTATTGCGGCCCCACGGGTTGCCCTTGGTCTCAATGTTTTTGAACAGTCCGGTCAACTCAGAGGGGAAGTCGGATTCCGCCAAGACCTTGAAGCGGCGCAGGTCAGCGATGTGGTCGATGTGCTCGATGTCGGTCGGGCACTGGTCCACGCAGGCGCCGCAGTTGGTGCAGGACCAGAGGACGTCGTCGTCAATGGCGTTTGCCATAGCCAGCACGTTGACTCCCTCGTGCGGGTTGTAGTTCTCGACGGCGGCATCGCGCATGTCCATCACGAACTTCTTCGGACTCAGCGGCTTCTCGGTGTTCCACGCCGGGCAAAGGTCTTGGCAGCGGCCGCACTCGGTGCACGAGGTGGTATCGAGCAGCATCTTCCAGCTGCCGGGGGCGATGTCTTCTTCGAGGTCCGGGGTCGGAAGGGAGCCGAGTGCCTTGTCGCCGCTGACGTTGCGTTGGAAGAAGATGTTGAAAAACGCCATGAAGCGGTGCCACATGACGCCCCAGGTGAAGTGGCGCGAAATCAGGAAGATGAAAATCAGGCCGGTAAGCAGCTTGAACAGCGCGAAGAAGGACACCAGCGCCGGTGAGGCGGGAAGCAGCTTGGCCAGGTGGCTGGAAAGGAAATCCGCCCACGGGGAGCCGTGGCCAAACGCCGCGATTTTCGACGCCTTGACCAGCAGCATTCCAAGCCCCTCCAGGAAGACCACGGCCTCGACGATGCGGGCAGGGCCTGGCTGGGAGTTGTAGAAACGGGAGCCGCGCTCAGTGTGTCCATACTTGAGGCGAACGCCGATGAGGAAGCTAATACCCACAACGGTGGCGATACCGAGGACCTCTTCGATGAAGTGATAGACCGACCAATGCGATAGCAGCGGCCAGCCTCGCGACGGCGCGAAGGTCTGGATATAGGCTTCAAACCAGACGAGGATGCCGAAGAGGAACCCCACCATGACTGCCCAGTGTGCCGCGTTGACGAAGGGCCGGCCCTTGAAGTGCGTGTGGCCGAATACTTCCACCACGACCCGCCACAGGCGCTTGCCGAGGCGGTCGAAACGCTGCAGCAGGGTTGGCCCGCCGGAGCGAATGAAAGCGAACATGCCCCATGCGCGGTACGCAAAGTAGCCCCACACGGGGATCGAAACGAGGATGGCTAGCCAACCGAAGACGGCTGTCATTTCACGGACTCCTTATAAAGTTGCGCGCAGATATAAACAGCCTAAACGGTGGGCGCGCAAAGATGGGAGTCGGTATTCATCGCGGTTAAGACATTGACTCAGTTCATGGTGGCCCAATTCATGGTGGACAGCATAAAAGGCACAGCTTTTCGACGCTCTCGCCGAAAGGCTAGTCTTCCTCGGCGAACTGCGCCTGGTTAAGCCGCCAGTAGGCGCCTTCGCGGGCAAGCAGCTCGGCGTGGGTGCCTTGCTCGACGATGCGGCCTTCCTCCATGACGAGGATGAGGTCCGCATCCCGGATGGTGGAAAGACGGTGGGCGATGACGAAGGAGGTGCGGTCGGCGCGCAGCGCATTCATCGCGTGCTGGACGAGCATCTCGGTGCGGGTATCCACAGAGGAGGTGGCCTCGTCGAGGATGAGCAACGCCGGCTGGGCCAGGAAGGCGCGTGCGATGGTGATAAGTTGGCGCTCGCCAGCAGAGATAGCGCCGGCGTCTTGGTCGATGAGTGTGTCGTAGCCATCGGGCAAAGCGCGCACGAAGCGGTCCACGTAGGTGGCCTTTGCTGCTTCGATGACCTCCTCGTCGGTGGCATCTAGGCGGCCGTAGCGGATGTTTTCCATGATGGTGCCCTCAAAGAGCACAGCGTCCTGGAGCACCATGCCCACCTGCGAGCGCAGTTCGGTGCGCGACATTTCGGCGGTGTCATTGCCATCGATAGTGATGGTGCCGGAATTCAGCTCGTAGAAGCGCATGATGAGGTTGACCAGCGTGGTCTTGCCCGCGCCGGTAGGCCCGACGATGGCGGCGGTCTGGCCCGGCTCAACGCGCAGGTTGAGATCCTCGATGAGCGGCTTGTCTTCCGAGTAGGAGAAGTCCACGCCGCGGAACTCCACCAAGCCCCGCGCGCGGCCTTCGAAGTGCGAGGTCGCGGTGTCCGGGCGCTGTTCCTCAGCGTCGAGGAATTCGAAGACGCGCTCGGCGGAAGCAACACCGGATTGGATTTGCTGCATCATGCCGCCCAGCTGGCCCAGCGGCTGGTTGAACTCGCGGGAGTACTGAATGAAGGCTTGTGCGCCACCCAAGGTGAGCTGGCCGTGGGCCACGCGCAGCGCGCCCATCACGGCGATGACCACGTAGGACAGATAAGAGATGAACTGCATGACCGGCATCATCATGCCGGAGAGGAACTGCGCTTGCGATGCAGATTTATAAAGCTCCTCATTGCGCTCATCGAATTCTTCGGTCATGGCGTCCATGCGGCCATAGACCAAGGCGAGGTCGTGCCCGGAGAAGGCCTCTTCCACCTGGCCGTTGAGTTGGCCGGTGGCACGCCACTGGGTGGCGAATTGCTTCTGCGAGCGCGCGCCGATGACACCAATGACGATGCCGGTCAGCGGCAGCGAAAGCAGGGCCACCAGTGCGAGCTGCCAAGACACGGAGAACATCATGACGGTAATGCCCACCACCATGAGCAGGTCGTAGAAGACCTGCGAGACCGCTTGCTGGAGCGCGGTCTGGATATTGTCGGCGTCGTTTGTCGTGCGCGAGAGCAGGTCGCCGCGGGAGTTGGTGTCGAAGTAGTTCAGCGGCAGCGCGTTGACCTTGGCCTGGATGCGTTGGCGCAGGTCATAGACCGCGCGCATCACCAATGAGTTGAGAATATGACCCTGCCACCACTGGAAGAGCGCGGAGACCAAGTACATCGCGATGACGATGGTGATGATGCGGCCCAATTGCGTGAAGTCGATGCCCAGGCCTGGGCGCAGGTCCATGGCGGAAGCCATGTCCGCGAAGGTGTCCTTGCCTTCCGCCCGCAGGCCCTCGATGACCTGCTCCTCGCTGGTGCCCGCCGGCAGCTGCTTGGAAAGCACGCCGGCGAAGATGACGTCGGTTGCCTTGCCCATCACCTTCGGTGCGTAGACCGCGAGGAATACGCAGACGATGTTCATCAATGCGATGATGATAAGCCGCGATTTGAAGGGCATGAGCAGCCCGAACAAGCGCTTCGCGGAAGGCCAGAATGCCTTAGCCTTGCGTGGGGCGTTGCCGGACCAATCGTCCCCGGCGGTCTTGGCTTCGAGTTCGTGGAGCTCTTCTTCGGTCATGCCGTGCGCATCTTGTGCAGTGCTTGCCATTACTGCTCACCTTCTACTGGTGTGGCTTGAGAATCGACGATTTCCTTATAAGTTTCAGAGCCTTCGACCAGCTCGGCGTGGGTGCCACGGGCAACGATGCGGCCGGCTTCCATGACCAGGATTTGGTCGGCGTCCATGATGGAGGACACGCGCTGGGCGACGACCATCATCGTGGCGTCGGCAAGCAGCGGGCTCTCGTGCAGGGCCTGACGTACGTTCGCGTCGGTGACCACGTCGAGGGCAGAGAAGGAGTCGTCGAAGAGCAGCACCTTCGGTCGCGCAACGAGCATGCGCGCGATGGATAGGCGCTGGCGCTGGCCGCCGGAGACGTTCGTTCCGCCTTGGGAAATGGGCATGTCCAGGCCCTTTTCGTCCCTTTCCACGAAGTTTGCTTGGGCGATGCGCAGCGCTTCCCACAGCTCCTCGTCGGTGGCTTCAGGGCGGCCGAGGCGCAGGTTAGAAGCCACGCTTCCGCTAAACAGGTAGGGCTTTTGCGGCACGAGGGACACGCGCTTGACGATGTCCTGGCGGTTCATGCGGGAGACATCCGCGCCGTCGAGAAGCACCTGGCCCTCGGTGGGCAGATACAAACGCGGAATCAGGTGCAGCAAGGTCGACTTGCCGGAGCCGGTGGAGCCGATGATGGCGGTGGTCTGGCCGGGCCGGGCAGTGAAGGAGATGTCGTGGAGGACCGGGGCGTCGGCGCCGGCGTAGGTGAATGTGACGTCACGGAACTCGACGACGCCGTCGTTGCGCTCCGGCGTCACGTTCTTCGCAGGCTCGGCGATGGAAGGCTCGTGCTCCAGTACCTCGGTGATGCGCTTAGCGCAGATAACGGCGCGGGGCAGCATCATGGCCATGAACGTGCCCATCATGACGGCGGCGAGGATTTGCAGCAGGTATTGCAAGAACGCGGTCAGCGCGCCGACTTCCACAAGGCCCTCATCCACGCGGTGGCCACCGAACCACAGCACGGCGCCGGTAGCGACGTTGAGGATGACAGTGATGATGGGGAACATCAGGACGAAAATCTGGCCGATCTTCAAGGAAAGCTGCGTGAGATCGTGGTTGGCCTTGGTGAAGCGCTCGGTCTCGTGGGCCTCGCGGACGAAGGCGCGCACGACACGAATGCCCACGATTTGTTCGCGGAGGGTGCCGTTTAGGGAATCGAGTTTGTCCTGCATGCTGTGGAAAAGCGGCATGAGCTTGGCGATGAGCGCGGAAATCACGCCGAGGAGAACCGCCACGGCGACCCAGACCAACCAGGACAATCCGGCATCCTCGCGCACCGCCATGACGATGCCGCCGATGGACATGATGGGTGCGGCCACCATGAAGTCCAACATCATCAGGTAAACCATCTGCACCTGCTGGACGTCGTTCGTGCCGCGCGTGATGAGGGTGGGCGTGCCGTAGTGGCCCATGTCCTCGGCGGAGAAACGAGCGACGCGGCGAAAGACCTCGCTGCGCAGGTCGCGGCCGACGCCCATGGCGGTGCGGGCTCCAAACCACACGGCGGCGACGGCGGTAATGACTTGGGCGAAAGCTACGGCGAGCATGATGCCGCCGGTGTGCCAGATGTAGTCGATGTCCACCTTGACCACGCCGTTGTCGATGATGTCAGCGTTGAGCGAGGGCAGATACAAGGTGGCGGCGGTGGATAGTGCTTGGAGCACAATGACTGCAAGCACGAAGCCACCATAGGGTTTTGATCGAGAGACCAGAATGCGAACTAGCTCCACTAGACCGACCTTTACTTAAGAATTGAAATTAACTCGGTCGAGTCTAATGCGAATGTGAAGAATGTGACTAGCCGCGTGCAGGTGGTATCGGCTGAATCACGTTTGAGCGTTAAAGGCAGACTGGCGCAAGTTGCGCGCGGCGGGTGACGGTGGCCCAGTCTTCGGGCTGCTCGGTGGGCTGGCGCAGACGAGGTCCACACACATGCCGGCGCCGATGAGCCTTTCAGCTGTGGATAGCGCCGCCGGGCCATCGCCGACGATTGCGACACGCTGCATGGAAACCTCCTTGGTTTATTGTTTATAGACCGTTTTGTCTAATAATCTAGTCTGACCTGTTCAGTTATGGCAATTTTTATTCTTGCATTGCCCCAAGCTCATCGGACTATTCGCGTGTTCAGCGCGCAATGTCTCCTGCACGAATGCGCCGCCTTGCCTAAAGTGAGTCGGCATGACCCAATCGTTAAACCTGCTGGACGGCGACAAGCCCTACCGCGACCCCAGCATTAGCCCGGAAGGCACGCGCGATACCGCGCCGCTCAACCAAGATATTGCCGCGAAAAACGAGCGCCTTGTCGATGAATGGGCGGACAAGCTCTATGCAGAATCCGCCGAAAACATCATGGCGTGGGCTGCAGAGCACGCGCCGGGCCGGCTGGCAGTGACGATGTCGATGGAAAACACGGTTCTGGCGGAGCTCGCGCACCGCGCACAGCTGGACGCAGACCTGCTCTTCATCGACACTGGCTGGCACTTCCCGGAGACGTTGGCTGTGGCCAACGAGGTTGAGGAGCGCTATGCGGACCTCCCCCTAGTCCGCGTGAAACCGCTGCTGAGCCCGGAGGAACAGGACGAAATCTATGGTCCGAGGTTATATGCACGTGATACCAGCGCATATAACCGTATGCGCAAAGTGGAACCGCTGAACATGGCGATGGACCCATACGTTGGTTGGGTGACCGGTCTGCGCCGCGCGGATTCTGAACACCGCGCCACGGCCCCAGCGCTGAGCCTGGACCAGCACGGAAGGTTAAAGATTTCGCCGATGATTACCTGGGATTTGGCAGATACGGATTGCTATATCGCGGACAATGATCTGATTATCCATCCCTTGACGCTGAAAGGCTATCGCTCTATCGGCTGTGCGCCTTTGACCTTCCCGGTGGGTAAGGGCGAGGACGCTCGTTCCGGCAGGATTTTTGGAGACGGCAAGACAGAATGCGGGTTGCACGAATGACACAGAAGAACACACTTTCGCCCCACTTAAAGGACTTGGAAAATGAGTCCATCCACATCCTGCGCGAGGTAGCGGGCCAGTTCGATAAGGTCGGCCTGCTTTTCTCCGGCGGCAAGGATTCCGTGGTGGTCTTCGAATTGGCGCGCCGTGCCTTTGCACCAGCGGTGGTGCCTTTCGAGCTTGTGCACGTTGATACCGGGCATAACTTCCGGAGGTCATCGAATTCCGTGACCGCTTGGTTGCTGAGACCGGTGCGCGCCTGCACGTGGCTAAGGTGCAAGATTGGATTGACCGCGGCGAGCTGCAGGAACGCCCTGATGGTACACGCAATCCGCTGCAGTCGGTGCCGCTGGTTGAAACCATCGCGCAGCGCCAGTACGACGCCGTGCTGGGCGGCGCCCGCCGCGACGAGGAGCGGGCGCGTGCGAAGGAACGCATCTTCTCCATCCGCGATTCCTTTGGCGGCTGGGATCCGCGCCGCCAGCGCCCAGAGCTGTGGGATCTCTACAACGGCGGCAAGATGGCCGGTGAGAACGTGCGCGTTTTCCCAATCTCCAACTGGACCGAGTCTGATATCTGGGAGTACATCGGCGCGCGCGAGCTGCAGCTTCCTTCCATCTATTACTCCCACGAACGCGAACTGTTCAATCGCAATGGCATGTGGCTGTGCCCGGGCGAGTGGGGTGGCCCGCGCGAGGGCGAGGAGCTTAAAAAGAAGACCGTGCGCTATCGCACCGTGGGCGATATGTCCTGCACTGGCGCCGTTGAATCCACGGCCTCGACCCCGGAGGAAATCCTGGCGGAGATTTCCGTTTCCACCCTGTCCGAGCGCGGCGCGACCCGCGCGGATGACAAACTTTCTGAATCCGCCATGGAAGACCGCAAGAAGGAAGGCTACTTCTGATGACTAATTCTTCACTCGTCGAACGCCTCACCACCCGCGAGACGCTGCGCCTGTGCACTGCAGGTTCTGTGGACGACGGTAAGTCCACCTTCGTTGGCCGCCTTCTTTATGACACCAAGTCTGTGCTGGCGGACCAGGTAGAATCCATGGAACGCTCCTCGGCGGACCGCGGTTTCGACGGCATGGATTTGAGCTTGCTTGTCGACGGCCTGCGTGCCGAGCGCGAGCAGGGCATCACGATCGATGTGGCCTACCGCTACTTTGCGACGGACAAGCGCACCTTCATCTTGGCGGATACCCCGGGCCATGTGCAGTACACGCGCAACACGGTCACCGGCATGTCCACCTCCCAGGCGGTGGTGCTGCTTATCGATGCCCGACACGGCGTCGTCGAGCAGACGCGTCGCCACCTGAACGTGGCTGCGCTGCTGGGCGTGCGCCACGTGATTTTTGCAGTCAACAAGATTGACCTGGTGGATTATGATGAAGCGACGTTCCGCGCGATTGAGGCGGAGTTTGGTGAGATTGCACGTCGCCTGGGAATTACAGATTCCACGGTCATCCCGATTTCCGCGCTGAAGGGCGATAACGTCGTGGAGAAATCCGCGTCGATGCAGTGGTACACCGGCCCGACGGTGCTGGAAACCCTTGAGACCATCCCGGTGGCCGGTGGCCGCGCGGAGGAGCTGGATTTCCGTTTCCCCATTCAGCACGTGATTCGCGAGCATGCCTCGGACTACCGCGGCTACGCGGGACGCATCAAGGCGGGCACGGTTGCGGTCGGTGACGAGGTGACCGCGCCGCATGGTCGGACGACAACGGTCACACACATCGACACCACCGACGGCGAACTTGGCCCCGACGAGCGCGCGACTGCTGGTGATTCGGTGGTGCTGCGTTTGGCCGATGAAATTGACCTAACTCGTGGTGACCTGCTGGCGGGCAGCGCCCGCCCGGCCGATGTCCGTGAGTTTGCTGCGACTGCGGTGGTGCTCACAGAAAAGGACATCACGCCGGGGCAGATGCTCAAGCTGCGCTATGGAACCTCGCTGGTCAAGGCCCGCGTGGCATCGGTAGACCGCATCCTGGACTTGGATGGTGTGGCTGACGATGAGGCGCCGGAGAAGGCGAGCCTCAACGATATCGCGTACATCACCGTGCAAACGCAGGCTGAGCTGCCTGTTGAGGACTACGCGGCGCGCGGCGCGGTGGGTAACTTCTTGCTCATCGACCAGGCCAATGGCAACACTCTGGCCGCGGGCTTCGTGGGCAAGCGCCTGCGCGGCTAAGGCTTCACCGGTGTAACGGTAGAATTCTTTAATGTGATTGATTACAGCGCCCGCATTCTGTTTGTTGCTGCCGTCGATAAAGAAGCAGCCGCTCTTCCGGAAGGCACGCCTTTACTCGTTACGGGAATTGGTACTCTGCCTGCGGCAATTTCGCTTACTGAGTACCTCACCGTCGCGCGTGAGGAGGGTACTTTGCCGGAGCGCGTGGTCAACATCGGCACAGTGGGCGCGCTGCGCGATGGGCTGGATGGGGTCTATGAGGTTGACCGCGTGGTCAAACACGACTTCCAGCTCAAAGTGTTAAGCGATATCTCCCGTTACCTGCTGCCTGCGGTAATTGAGCTTCCCACGAGCGGCAAGTTCCCGGTTCAGGGCCTGGCCACTGGTGACACGTTTGTTTCCGACACCGCTACTCGTGACCGCTTGGCTGTCGACTCTGGACTTTGTGACATGGAGGGCTACGCCATCGCCGCAGTGTGTCAGCGTTTTGGCGTACCAGTCACCCTGTTGAAGCAAGTATCTGACCCAGCCAACGAGTCCTCCGTTGGCGCCTGGGATGATGCGCTTCCCCGAGCTGCACATGAGTTAGCTGATGCTGTGCGGGAATTGGGCTTTCTACCGCGCTCCTAGCTCGGCGGAATTGGGGCCGGTGCAATTTGGTCCGGCCTTAGATGGTCCGGCCTTAGATGGTCCGGCCCCAAATGGTGAGGAACAAATGGTGAGGTCACGCAACATGCGCCCCAGCAGGTAACTGTAGCCGCAGGAGTTGTGGGGCGACCTCACCATTTGGAGAGCGGGGCCGCGAAGAGGACTAAGCGGAAGCCTTCGGCGCAATCATGTTGTAGAGCTCGCGGACCTTGGCGCGTGGGGAATCCGGGTCGAGTTTCTCCACGGATCGGGCGGCGTCGAGCTCTGGGCTGCTGCCGGAAGCATCGATGTGGGCTTCGGAGTCTTCCTTCTGCTTCTGCAGGCGGGCCTTGCGCTTCGGCTTCGGGGCACCGGTGACAATCTCCGCCTCGTTCGGGTCAACTTCACCAGCGCGAATGGCGGTAACCAGCGCCTGGTAACGGAAGGTGACGCCAATGGTCGCCGCCACCGGCACCGCGAGGAATGCGCCGATAATGCCAGCCAGCGCAGAGCCCACCGTGACAGACAGAAGGATGACCGCAGCGTGCAGGCCCATAGCCTTGGACTGCAGGATCGGCTGTAGGACATTGCCCTCAATCTGCTGGACTGCAACGACCACGAGCAGGGCAAGCAGTGCGGTTGTCAGGCCGTGGGAAACCAGGGCCACGATAACGGCGAGGGCACCGGCGGTAATCGCACCGACCAGCGGAATGAAGCTCGCGAAGAAAGTCACGACACCGATGACGAATGCCAGCGGTACCTGCAGGACCATGAGGCCGAGGCCGATGAGAACGGCATCGACAAGCGCGACGGTGGCCTGGGCCTGGATGTAGCCCGAGAGCGTCTTCCAAATGCGGTTGCACAGCTCAGTCATGTGCCAACCGGCTGGGAATCCGGTGTATTTGCGCATCCACGGTAGGAACTTCTCGCCTTCCTTAATAAAGAAGAAGGTCAGGAAGAGCATGATGACGATGGTCACCACGATGGAGCTGACCGTGGAGAAGCCGCTCATGACGCCGGTGGCGATGTTGGAGGCTTGGCCCTTAACCGCGTTGGTTACATCATCGATGAGTTGCTGAACCTTGGTCTCATCAATATCGACAGGGAGCTTCTCGCCGAGCTTGATGAGCTCGTCGATGCCGCCTTGGGCCTGGTGGATTAGGTCCTGGCTCTGGTTTTTCACGGTCGGCGCCATTGCGGCGAAGATGCCGGTGACGATGGCGAAGAAGCCTAGCAGAGTCGTGGCAGCGGCCAGCGCGCCGGGGAAGCGCAGCTTCGTGCGCATCCATGCGGTCACAGGGTAGAGGACCGTGGCGACCAAGATGGCCAGGATGACTGGCAGGAGGCCGGTCCACAGGAATTTCAGCAGGTAACCAGCAATGGCCGCAGCTGCGACGATGAGGATAAAGCGGCCAGAGGCTTTTGCCAGCGTGCGGAAATCTTTTGCTAGGACCTCCGTCTTCAGGTCCTCGCGAATCGGCTTCGGCGCATCGGAGCCCACGCCCTCGGCGTCATTGCTGACGAGTGGCTGCGGTAGCCGGTGCTCGGCATTCTCGGCGCCCTGTGGGACTGCCACGGAGTCTTTTGCAGATGAGGCAGATGTATCTTTGGAATTCACTTGACCTATCTTGCCATATAAATACATCTGCCCGTCTCCTAAAAGTGCAGGAGACGGGCGATTGCCACGCAGCCACGGTTAGCGGCTGGTGGCGGCTGGTGGCGGCTGGGCGCTGGGCTAGCGCTCGATGCCGGCGACGGAGCGGATGATGCCGAAGCGGTGCATGGTCACCGATACGGCCTGCTCCAGGAGGTAAGGCAGCAGCTCACGACGGCCGTCGGCCAGAACTGGCTGGTCAAGAATGACGGAGTTGGACTCCACGGCTGCCTCGCGAGCGGTGTCCGCGACGGCGCCCAGCGTGCGTACACGAGCAGACTCGGCGCGGGAGAGCTCGGATGCGAAGGCGGCATCGGAAAGCTGGCGCACCTCGATGCCCAGGACCGCGAGCTGCTCTGCGACGGCCGGGGTAGCGGAGAACTCCACCTTGGTTCCGGTGACTGCGGCGGCGAGCACCTGGCGGATGACGTCGCGCAGTGCGAAGCCTTCGCCGATGCGCACGCGCAGCTTGTCCAGCAGCGGTACGTAGCGGAAGATGTTCGCCTCCGAAATCAGGCCGGTGCGGTCATGGTCGCGGCCGAATTCTTCCATCCAGGCCAGCTGGTCGAGCTCGGCGGCGCGCCAGAGCCACTCGACGTCGGCGTCGGAAAGCGCGGCCCGGCCTGCCAGGTTACGCAGCTCGTTGGCCACCGCCGCTGGGACGTCGACCTCGCGTGGGCGCAGCTCGCCGTCTGCCCAGGTGCCCATCTGCGCGACGTAGTTCGGGCCGCCTGCCTTGGCACCTGGGCCCATGACGGACTTCTTCCAGCCGCCGAAGGACTGACGCTGGACAATGGCGCCAGTGATGCCGCGGTTGACGTAGGCGTTGCCGACCTCGACGTTGTCGATCCAGTACTGGATCTCATCGTCGTCGAGGGAGTGGATGCCGCCGGTCAGACCGTAGCCGGTGGAGTTCTGCCACTCGATGGCTTGCTCAAGGGTTTCTGCGTGCATGATGCCGAGCACTGGGCCGAAGCACTCGTTGAGGTGGAACCAGGAGCCCGGCTTCACACCATCGCGGATGCCTGGGGACCACAGGGTGCCCTCCTCGTTGAGCTTTTCCGGCTTGAGCAGCCAGCTCTCGCCCGGCTCCAGCTGGGTAAGGCCGCGCAGCAGCTTCTCGCTTGGTGCCTCGGCCAGGCCGTTCATCGTGGTGGTGATGTCATAGCCTGGGCCTACCTTGAGGGTGCGCACGGCGTCGAGAAGCTGGCCGCGCAGGCGCTCGGAGGTGCCAGCTGCACCGACGAAGATGACCAGGGAGGACGCCGAGCACTTCTGGCCGGAGTGGCCGAATGCGGAGAGATAGAGATCCGCAATAGCCAGGTCAGGGTCCGCAGCCGGGGTGATGATAAGCGCGTTCTTGCCGGAGGTCTCCGCCATCAGGTTCATCTCTGGACGCCAGGAGCGGAAGAGCTTGCCGGTATCGGATGCGCCGGTCAGGATGACAGCGTCGACATCCGCGTGGGAGATGAGTGCCTTGCCTGCTTCGCCCTCATCGGTGAGCACGAGCTGGACGAGGTTGCGGTCGAGGCCGTGCTCCTCCAACGCGGCGTGTACGCACTCGACTGCCACCTTGGCACAGTGGACAACCTGTGGCGCCGGCTTGATGATGACGGCGGAACCCGCAGCTAGGGCGGAGAGCATGCCGCCTACCGGAATAGCGATAGGGAAGTTCCACGGTGGGGTGACCACGGTGACGCGGTTCGGGGTGAACTTAGAGCGTGCCTCATCGAGCAGGCGAGCAGAGTGTGCGTAGTAGACGGCGAAGTCGATGGCCTCAGAGATTTCTGGGTCGGTCTGCGTGATGGTCTTGTTGGCCTCGTAGGCTGCGACGTTGATGAGACGGGAGCGGGTAGCCGCCAGCTTGTCTGCCACGGTCTCGAGGACGGCAGCGCGCTCTGCGCCGGACCTAGAGCTCCATGCGTCGGCAAGCGAAGAGGCGGTGGCTACGGCAGCGTTGACGGCCTCCGGATCAGTGACCTCGTCGATGCCGTGGTGGCCTGGGTCCTGGCTCAGCAGCTTATGCGCCCACTCGCGGTTGGCTTCCAGGGCTGGGTCGGTGTCCGGCTCGTTGGTGAAGCGGCCACCGCGTGGGGCCTGGCGGCCTTCACCCGCAGCCTCTTCTTCGATGCGGTTCTGGGTGCGCTCTGGGCCGGCGAAGGTCTCCCAGCGGTTTTCTACTGCCGCGCGGAAGTGAGCTTCCTGCTGCTCAATCGGGGTGCCAGCACGCTTGTTGCCACGGGAATCGCGCTCCGGCTCATCCGGCGCGAACAGCGCGTAGAGGAAGTTCTGGCTGGCGGAGTTCTCCTCCAAGCGGCGGACTAGGTAAGACACGGCGACGTCGAAGTCCTCCGCGTGGACGACCGGGGTGTAGAGGATCTGGCGCCCCTCGTAGACCTCGCGGACTGCAGCCTGCTGTGCCGGGGACATGCCCTGCAGCATCTCGGAGTCGAGCATGTGCAGCACGCCGCGGGCGTTGCCGAGCTCGTAGCCCAAAGCCGCGGTGAACAGGTTGTGGGTAGCAACGCCGATACGCACGGAGTCGGCGAACTCTTCGCGCACGATGTAATCCAGCAGGCGGTAGTAGTTCGCATCCACGTCTGCCTTGTCGGTGTAGGTAGCAACCGGCCAACCATGGACCTCACCCTGGACGTGCTCCATGGATAGGTTCGCGCCCTTCACGATGCGGACCTTGACCTTGGCGCCGCCGGCTGCCACGCGCTCCTTGGCAAACTCCGCTACTTCCTGCAGGGCCTCGAAGGTATCTGGCAGGTAAGCCTGCAAGACGATGCCCGCTTCCAGGTTCTTGAACTCCGGCTCGGAGAGCAGCTCCTTGAACAGGCGGATGGTCAGGTGAAGGTCGTGGTACTCCTCCATATCCAGGTTGATGAATACGTTAGGAGAGCGCTTGACGGCCTCTTCATACAGTGGGCGCAAGCGCTCCTTCAGGCGCTCGACGGAACCATCGATGTCCCATGGGTTGAGCTGGGCCACCATGGAAGAAGCCTTGACGGAAACGTAGGTGACCTTTGGGTTCTTGATCAGGTCGAGCGTGCGCTTTGCACGGGAGCGGGCCTCGTCCTCGCCCAGAACTGCCTCGCCCAGCAGGTTGAGGTTGAGGTGCTCACCGGATTCGGCTGCCTTATCCAGCATCTTGTCCAAGGACTCGGACTCAGCGTCCAAAACGAGGTGGCCTACCATCTGGCGCATGCGCAGGCGTGCCAGCGGCATGACCAGGTTCGGCAAAATGGGGCCAAAGAAACCACCCATGCCAACCAGGGTGCCGTTGATAAGGCCTAGGAAGGCTGGGTCGAATCGCTGGGTGATCTTCTTCAGTGCGTTGGCTGCGACCTTATCGTCTTCCGGGCGCATGACTCGGTCGACGAAGTCCATGGTGAATGCGACGCCTTCAGAGTCGCGGAGCAGCTGGGCCAGCTGCTCGGTTCCCTTATCCTGTTCGCCTTCGCTGGCACGCAGCCAGGAATGGGCGCGGGTAACGGCCGCGTCGACGCAGGCCTCGACGTCGCCGGATTCAGGAAGGCGGGTGTGTGCAGAAGTTGTCATAAGCAGTGTGTACCTCAGGTGAATACCTGGCGCTTCCACGCGCTTTTAAATAGATGGGTGCCTTTTAAAGACAGGTGTGCAAAAGCTATCTGCGCGAGGAAAGCGTCCAGAGCCGGTTTGATTACTTAATTTCAAGAAGTTGAAAGTGCGGTCTCTAGCGCAGCGTCTGCGCGCAATGCACCGGTGGGCGGTCACCCTGGCGACGGGTACGAGAATGATTCGGATTCATCGCAACCGTCCTTTCCAAATGTTTCCGCACCAATTGCCCTTCCACTCCGCCAGCGCCTGCCAGTGCCTTTAAAATCCCCGCCGGTAACTGCGAAAATTTGCGCATTCGGGCAGGCGAGAACTTAAGAGGAAAGGGAGTGTGAAGGAGTCAGCTTAGTGAGCTGGATTAAATAAAGTGCGAACCTGTGATTGGTATCGCTAATCGAAAATTAGCGGTCGAAAGGCAGGTTGGTCAAGAGGAGGGGAGTAAGGGGGTAGAGAAATCTTTTCCACCTATAGTCCAAATAGATTTTGGGCCGTTCAACTGGGGGAATATAGAAAAATTCAAAAAAGTTGAGCGAAGTGGGAACAACTTTGGGTTAAGCGCGGTTGAAGAGGTTGAGTGGATCGCGCTCAGGTTCTTGTAGCAAACACCGAAACTTCTGTTAGAGTGGCGCAAGAGCCAACGAGAAGTTGAGCCACCTGAAATCAACTTAAAGCTAAAAACAGTCTTCTAAGACAAGCAAGGAGAAAATTCATGGGACGCGCAGTAGGCATTGACCTCGGTACCACCAACTCGGTTGTTTCCGTTCTGGAAGGTGGCGAGGCTACCGTCATCGCTAACTCTGAGGGTGCACGTACCACCCCATCCGTCGTTGCTTTTGCCAAGAACGGCGAAATCCTGGTCGGCCAGTCCGCCAAGAACCAGGCTGTCACCAACGTTGACCGCACCATCCGCTCCGTCAAGCGCCACATTGGTACTGACTGGACCATCGACATCGATGACAAGAAGTACACCCCGCAGGAGATCTCCGCTCGTACCTTGATGAAGCTCAAGCGCGACGCAGAGGCATACCTCGGCGAGGATGTCACCGACGCAGTTATTACTGTCCCGGCATACTTCGAGGACTCCCAGCGTCAGGCCACCAAGGAAGCCGGTCAGATTGCAGGCCTGAACGTCCTGCGTATCGTCAACGAGCCAACTGCGGCTGCATTGGCATACGGCCTGGAAAAGGGCGAGCAGGAGCAGACCATCCTGGTCTTCGACCTGGGCGGCGGCACCTTCGACGTTTCCCTGTTGGAAATCGGCGACGGCGTCGTTGAGGTTATGGCAACCGCTGGTGACAACCAGCTCGGTGGCGATGACTGGGATCAGCGCATCGTTGACTGGCTCGTTGAGAAGTTCAAGTCCGCTAACGGCATCGACCTGACCAAGGACAAGATGGCCCTGCAGCGTCTGCGCGAGGCCGCTGAGAAGGCAAAGATTGAGCTGTCTTCCTCCCAGTCCGCAAACATCAACCTGCCGTACATCACCGTTGACTCCGAGAAGAACCCGCTCTTCCTGGATGAGACCCTGTCCCGTACCGAGTTCCAGAAGATCACCCAGGATCTGCTGGACCGCACCAAGGCTCCGTTCAACCAGGTCATCAAGGATGCAGGCCTGTCCCTGTCCGAGGTTGACCACGTCGTTCTCGTCGGCGGTTCCACCCGTATGCCGGCTGTTTCCGAGCTGGTCAAGGAACTGACCGGCCGCGAGCCAAACAAGGGCGTTAACCCGGACGAGGTCGTTGCAGTCGGCGCTGCTCTGCAGGCAGGCGTTCTGCGCGGCGAGGTCAAGGACGTGCTGCTTCTCGACGTCACCCCACTGTCCCTCGGCATCGAGACCAAGGGCGGCGTGATGACCAAGCTCATCGAGCGCAACACCACCATTCCGACCAAGAAGTCCGAGACCTTCACCACCGCGGAAGATAACCAGCCTTCCGTTCAGATCCAGGTCTTCCAGGGCGAGCGCGAGATGGCTTCCGCCAACAAGCTGCTCGGCTCCTTCGAGCTCGGCGGCATCGCTCCGGCACCGCGTGGCGTCCCACAGATCGAGGTCACCTTCGACATCGATGCCAACGGCATCGTCTCCGTTTCTGCTAAGGACAAGGGCACCGGCAAGGAAAACACCATCAAGATTCAGGATGGTTCCGGCCTGTCCCAGGAAGAGATCGACCGCATGGTCAAGGACGCTGAGGCACACGCCGAAGAGGATAAGAAGCGCCGCGAGGAGCAGGAGCTGCGTAACCAGGCAGAGTCCACCTCCTACCAGACCCGCAAGTTCCTGGATGAGAACTCCGACAAGGTTTCCGAGGACGTTAAGACCCAGGTCACCGAGGCTGCCGACGCCGTCGATGAGGCTCTGAAGGGCGATGACATCGAGGCAATCAAGTCCGCAGTTGAGAAGCTGGGCACCGTCTCCCAGGAGATGGGCAAGCAGATCTACGAGGCACAGGCCGCTGAGGCCGGTGCTGAGGGCGCCGCAGCTGGTGCCGAGTCCGACCCAAACGTTGTTGACGCAGAGGTAGTCGACGAAGACGAGACCAAGGATGGCGACAAGTAATGACTCAGAACAGCGGAATGCCGCAAAACCCAGGCGACCCGGACAACACTGATCCAGAGGTAACCTCGGCGGACCGCGCTGAGGCAGCTGCCGCGGAAGCGCAAGAGGCTCAGGCTGCACAGGACGCGCAGGCTGACTCCGCCGACGAGGCAGAACTTGATCCAACTTTGGATGCGGATCTGGAAGCCGCGCTTGCCGACGTCTCCGCAGAAGACGCAGCCGACCAGGCTGAGGCAGCAGCCGACGCTGCCGCTGACCAGGGCAACTCCCTAGAGGCGCAGCTGGCTGAGCGCACCGAGGATCTGCAGCGTCTGAATGCGGAGTACACCAACTACCGCCGCCGCACCGAGCGCGAGCGCCAGGCTGTCATCGAGGCTTCCAAGGCCAAAGTCCTGGCAGAATTCCTGCCTATCCTTGATGACCTAGAGCTCGCACGTCAGCACGGCGACCTCGAGGAGGGCCCACTGAAGGCTATCTCCGACAAGCTCTCCGGCGTGCTGGAGAAGAACCAGTTGCAGCCATTCGGCGAAGAAGGCGACGCCTTCGACCCGGAAATCCATGAGGCTGTGCAGGATCTCTCTAGTGGTGGCGAGCAGGCAGTCGGTACCGTTCTACGCCGTGGCTACAAGGTAGGCGAGAAGCTGGTGCGCACCGCGATGGTAATCATCGCGGATGCACCGGACGCCTCCACGGAGGCCGGCGAGGGCAGTGCTGAATCTGCCGGTTCGGAATCTGCTTCCGAATAATGCGAGGTGGCGTCAGGGCTTAAACAAACAAATGCCTTGGCGCCATTTCACTGTTTAGTGAACTTAGAACAAATCTTATTTAGTTATATTTTGTCCCCAATAGCCGCCAAAGCTGGCGGTTTCAAGGAAGGAGGGGATGCCCAGTGAGCGCCAAACCCGAATGGGCAGACAAGGATTATTATGCGGATCTGGGGGTCTCCTCGTCCGCTACGCCAGAAGAAATCAAGCGCAGCTACCGCAAGCTAGCGCGCGAAAACCACCCCGATACCAACCCGGATAACCCCGCGGCAGCCGATAAGTTTAAGCGCGCTGCCGAAGCCTATGACGTGCTTTCCGACGCCACGATGCGTAAGGAATACGACCAGTTCAAGGCCATGCTGCGCAACGGCGGTGGGTTTGGACGGATGGGAGGCGCCGGGTTCCCCGGCGGGTTTCGATCTTCGCACATGGGCCAAGGATCTGCGGAAGAATTCGACCTCTCCGACCTCTTCGGAGGAAGAACGCCTGGAGGAGCGGCTCAAGGCGGCGGTTTTGGGGATATCTTCGGTAGCGTTTTCAACCGCGGCGGTAGTGCTGGCCACACAGCTCGGCCGTCGCGGGGGGCCGACGTCGAAACGGAAATAACCCTCGAATTCCGGGAGGCTGCCACCGGCACCACCATCCCGCTGCAGCTAACTGGTGACGCCCCCTGCACCACGTGCCATGGCTCCGGTTCCAAGTCAGGTAAGACGAGCTCCTGCAAGAACTGTAAGGGCACTGGCTTTACCTCTGAGAACCGCGGAACCTTCGGTTTTTCCGCGCCGTGCACTGAGTGTGGCGGCACCGGTCAGAAGATTGAGGATCCATGCGCGGACTGCAATGGTTCCGGCACCGTGCATCGCACGCGCTCTATCACCGTGCGTATACCGGCAGGCGTCATCGACGGTCAGAAAGTGCGCTTGGCCGGTCAGGGCGAGGCAGGCCCCAATGGTACGCCAGCGGGAGATCTTTTCGTTGCGGTGAAGGTAAAGCCGGACAAGATTTTCACCCGTGAGGGCGACGATCTGCATGTTACGGTGCCGGTTTCCTTCGCGGAATTGGCGTTGGGTGACACCATTACTGTGCCAACCCTGGATTCGCCGGTTCGCGTGAAGGTGCCGGCGGGCACTCCCGATGGCCGTACGCTGCGCGTGCGCAATCGCGGCATCGAGAAGCGCGGCGGCAAGGCCGGCGACCTTCTGGTTACCGTCCAGGTCACCGTCCCGACCCACCTTGATGGCGCCGCCACCAGTGCGCTGCGCACCTACGCGCAGGCGGAGCGCGACTCCGGCTTCGACCCGCGCGCGGGCTGGGAAGGCAAAGTCACCCATGGAAGCGCCGCAGGTAGCGCATAAAAGGAGGGTGCAACGATGAGCAAGGAAAATCAGGCAGGGGCCAACGCGGTCTATGTCATCTCCGTTGCCGCTGAGCTGTCCGGAATGCACGCGCAGACCCTGCGCACCTACGATCGCATCGGCTTGGTCTCGCCCGCCCGTACTCAAGGCGGCGGGCGCCGCTACTCCGACCGTGACATCGAATTGCTGCGCAAGATCCAGACTTTGTCGCACGACGAGGGTGTTAACCTCGCTGGAATCAAGTCCATCATTGAGCTGACCGAGGAGCGCGACCAGCTAGAGGCCGAGCGCGATGCATTGCTCGCTGAGGTTCAGCAGCTGCGCGAACGGGTTGGTGAACGCCAGCCGCGCGGCGAGCTCGTGCACGTGCCGCGCTCGACGTCAGTGGTCATGTGGACCCCACGCCGCAGCCGCCGGCGCGGCGAAGCCGGCCACGAAGGCTAGCTTTTAGCCTCCACAATCTTTCCGAGACCCCGCAGAAATGCGGGGTCTTTGAAGTATGAAATGTGGTCTCCTGGCAGGCGGTTTGCGCCTGGTAGTGGGGAAGCCCCAAAGTTGGGAGTGCTCGGATCCGGGCCGTGAATGCCACCGCGCGGGCCGGTAACCACGCCGATGGGATCGTGCGCATTCGTCGCGGCCCAACTGCGTGCCTGAATGTCATCGGCGCTTTCGGCGGTGGTGCCCGGGCTGCCCACGAAGACCACGTCTTCGGCCACGCCGGGCGCCTTTGCGGCTTTTCCTGCCACGACGGAACCATAGGAATAACCCACCACTATCCGCTGTGAGCGGGAAAAGCGTTTGCCCAATGAGCGCTGAAAGCGACGTAGGTCCTGCGCGCCACGTGCCGCTGGGGAATCGTGACCTGCCTGTGCGAGGCTGTCTGGTGCGCGGTAGCCAATCCAGGCCACCGCGGGACCGCCCGTTGCACGCGCTACGGCCCGCGCGCGATCGATGCTGCTTTGCCAGCCGGACGGATCCGAAGAATGCACCCCGGAGACCACGGTGGAAACACTTGCCGCGGAAGTACCCAGCTGGCCGGGATCAACCAATGCCGCCACGCGCCCGGGGCCGGCTTCAAGCAGTTGCACGTCCGGATTGCTCTCCGCTAGCGCGACGGCCTCTGGCGGGGCGGTGCTCATAAGCATCTGGTGGATGGCCTCGATGGGTAGCTCCTCGCAATCCTCCAGATAGCCGCCGCCGGTAGGCAGCTCTGGCGTGCACAGCGCATCTATTTCTTTGGAGCATGCCCAATCCAGGCCGTCGCCCAAAGCATCGAGCGCATTCAGCATCGCGCCTATCTGGCTGCTCCACGGTTCTATCTCATCCATCCGTGCTAGCAGGCGGGTGGCCTCGGCGCGCAATTGTTCGACCCGAGCCAGGATGGGCGCATAGGCGCGAAGAGTCTCTGCCGCAGCCTCCATGCTCTTAGCGGGTAGTTCGAGTTGTTCCGTGGTGTTTGTCAGCTGGGTGCGCGCGGAGTCGGCAAAAGCGCCAATTATTTCTAGGCTCTGCCAACTATTGTGTAGGCCTTGTTTGAAAACGTGCAGGTTAGCAGCGCCAGACTGCATTACTTGGGAGGCTAAATAAAGGCTTAGCGCGCGTCTCACGGCAGCCCTCCGTCCAGCTTGTTGGCCAGGGAGGCATCGATTCTTCTGCTGTGCCTGATGAACTCATCGAGGTCTTGGAGCATGGCGTCGTGTTGCTTAGCGTTAGCGGCAAGCTGACCGTCCCAGTGTTTTGCCACGCGCGCTAGGGCGCTGGCCGTGCGCGGATACTCAGGCGGCGGTGGGGTAATGAAGCGGTGCCTTTGGCCCATGTGGGAGCGGATGGTGTTGCGTGCGTTGTTAGCGATGTAGAAATCCATGCCTCAAGCTTTGCGGGCTAAGTCCAGTAATTTCTAGACCCACTTTCTGATTAGGGCGAAATCTGTGGATAACTCATCGCGACTCGGCTAGTTTGGGGTGTCATGTTGGTAGCAGCAGTGCAAATTTTGACCGGCGGTAACCTCGAGGAGAACCTTGAGCTGGCCGTGGAGAAGATCCGTGAAGCCGCTGAGAATGGTGCGCAATTGATCGTGTTGCCTGAGGCCACGTCCCAGGCCTTCGAGGCTGGCCGCTTAGACGAGCAGGCCCAGGGCCTTGATGGTTCCTTCGTCACCACCATCCGTGCGGTAGCCCAGCAGCTGGGGGTCACCGTCGTGCTTGGCATGTTCAGCCCAGCGGACACCGTTGAGCGTGATGGCAAGACCATCAACCGCGTGAGCAACACCGCGCTCATCGCGGGCCCGGACGTTCTTGGCGGTTACGACAAAATCCACACTTATGACGCCTTCAATTACAAGGAATCCGATACTGTGCGCGCGGGTGAGGCGCTCGTGGCTTTCGACGTCGCGGGCATTACCGTTGGCGTGGCCACCTGTTATGACATCCGCTTCCCAGAGCAGTTCAAGGAGCTGGCTCGCCAGGGCGCGCAGGTAATCGTCGTTCCTACTAGCTGGGCTGACGGTCCCGGCAAGCTGGAGCAGTGGCGTCTGCTCACCGCGGCGCGTGCTCTAGACTCCACCTCTTATATCGTGGCTGCGGGCCAAGCCCGTCCAGGCGGCGCGGAGATGGCTGGGCAAGACTCCGGCCCCACCGGCATTGGCCATTCAGTAGTTGTAGCCCCCGATGGCACCCGCGTAGTCGAGGCCGGCTACGAGCCGGAGATCATCTACGCCGAGATCGACTCCGACCTCGTTGCCCAGACCCGCAAAGCGCTGCCGGTCCTCGAGGCTTAAGTTTGCGTCCACTCCGACTTCTTCCAGGCCGCCCACGCATCCCAGTCCTCCCAGCCGTCTAGGTCTGCGGCGGATGCCGCCCACTCGTGGCCACGCTGCCAGGATTGGGCGTGGATATTGCCAGCTGGGATGCCGGCGGCTAGGAGGGATTCGTGTGCCACCTCGACTCGGTCGGCAGGGCCTACCAAGATGAAGCGCTTGTCCTTGGCTCCGTCCTTCTCGTGGTCCTTCTCGTGGCGTAGCACCACTGCGATGGGGTCTTGGGATTCGCCGGCGGTTTCGGATGCGAAGCCCTCTGCCTGCGGCTGTGCGCCGAGCAGCCAGGGATCCCGCTCGCTGCGGGAGATGTAATGAAACGAAAGCTCAGGCAAGAGGGCCTGGAGATTAGCCTGGAAGTGGGTGTCGTAGTGCTCGCCAGGGGAAGAAGCCACGCTGTAGACGCTAAGGTTCTTCGGTACTTCGCCGGCAGCCAAGCAATCTAGGAGAGCGGCGCGGGCGCCCGCCCATCCCGTGCCGAAGCTTATGAGCGCGGTGGCCTTGCCATCGTGCAGGCTCGGAAAGTTTCCGGCGGGGTTACCCAGGGTCCACCAATCGCCGGGCTTTGCCTTGGCCAGCATAGAGGAGGCGTCGCCAGCCAGCGCAATGTGGAAGAGCAGCTGGCCCGTAGTGTCCGCCGGATGTGCCGGGGTCAGCATGCGCCAGGTGCCGGGCAGCAGCTGCGAGGTGACGGGAAAATGCTGGCCCGCCTCGTATTCGATGGGTGCACCGGATTCCAGCCGCACCACCGCAGTGTTGCGGTTGGGGTGTTCTACGGCGACTACCTGCGCGCTGTGGGCTGGGGCGATGCCGGCGATGTCGGCAGCATGCGCCGCTTGTGCCATCGTGGTGCACACAGTGTGGATGGCGCGCTTTGCCACCACTAGCTGGTGCTGAGTCAGTCCCAACGCGGTAAACCCCTCGCTTAGGGAGGCCTCGAACTTGGGATAGATCTCTGTGGGGAAGCCGTGGCGGCGGTGCTCCTTGCCCAGCTCGCGGACGCGCTCGATGGTCTCTTCGGGGAGGAATCCGGCGTCGTCAGCCGCGTCCAATATCCACGCCACTGCAGGCGCCAGTGCCGGGTGGGTATTGCGCATGGATAGAGCGAAGATTTGGCGCGACTCCGCGACGGTGGCAAAGAAGTGCTGATGCACCGCATCGCGGTAATCGTCAGCGTGCCTGCGGATGTGTTCGCCCAATTCCTTCATGCTGGCCCATCCTACTTGCCCGCGGCCGCGGGCGATCTGGTTTAGGGAAGCCGCTTCGAGGTGGCTTCTCCGTATGATGAGCGCATGGAGGTCGCACTACCGCACGAAGTTCGCCGAGCGGGCCGTTCGCATCTGGACGCCGCCGATCGGCTGCTGCCTGGAGCGATCACGGGTGTCGTGGTGGGCGGTTCTATTGCGCTGGGTGCGTATCGCCCGAAGGCCAGCGACATCGACTTGATCGCCACGCTTGATGACGCCTGGCGGGAGCGCTCCGACCTGATCCCACGCCTGCGCGCTCTGCACCTCTCCCAGCTCCCGCGGCTGCTCGGGCGAGCCGTTCGAGGAATGGGCATCAGCGCGTGCTGCAACACCTCGTTCGTGTGGGACTCGGAGATCACGCGCCCTGTGACACAGATCGAGCCGATCGCTTCCCACGTGGGTGAGATCTTCAACCCCAGGGGCGCGTTCGATGTGAATCCCGTGATCTGGCACGAGCTCCAGCACGGCGGCATCGCGCTACGGGGAGGGGACGTCTCGACCTGGGGCCTAGACCCGCAGCCCGACGAGCTCCGGCCATGGACCCTGAACAACCTGCTGGGGTACTGGAAGCCGCTGATGCTGCGCACCGAGAGAGGGCGTGGAGCCCTCGGAGCCGGGAGGGTTCAATGGCGGCTCCTCGGACCTGCGCGGATGCACGCGACGCTCACGACGGGTGAGGTCATCAGCAAGCAGGAGGCCGGAGCGCGTGCTCTCGGATTGTTCCCTCATCACGCACCGATCCTCGGCGTAGCACTTGCTCATCTCAGCGGAGAGAATGCTCCAAGCGCTCCACCGAAAAGCGAATGGCGACGGCTGACTGCCGTCTGCATGCGCGAGATCATCTCCAGGTCGGAGCAGCTTCCGCGCTGAACTTGACGCCACCTTCGGCCTGCTTTTGGCGCTAACTCGCGACGGGTTGGTGGAGCTGGGGATTGAGCCGGAAGGCCAGGTGGCCTACGACTGGAACCTCGCACGATTGTGCGGTTTCCCTTTTCTATGCGGTGCCTAAGTGCTCAGCGAAGCGATTAAACGGCAAGGAAAACTTGAGTCTGCTACGCTCAGGCAGGGAAGAAAAGAAAATTTGAAGTTGAGTGGAACAAACTCAACTTTGGATGCGTTGTTGTAAATATCAGGCAATAAACCTTCTAATAAACAACTTCCAAGGAGGAAGCAATGAGTGCTTTCAACCCCACCACCAAGACCCAAGAGGCCTTACAGCAGGCGCTGCAGACCGCCTCTTCCAACGGCAATCCGGACATTCGCCCGGCGCACCTACTAGCGGCCATCCTTAGCCAAGAAGACGGCATCGCCGCACCGGTCCTCAAGGCCACCGGCGTCGATCCGGAAACCGTCCTCAAGGAGGCGCGCGCACTTGTGGATTCCTATCCCAAGGCTGAGGGCTCTGGGATGGCGAACCCGAACTTTAACCGCGACGGTCTCAACGTCTTGACCCGCGCGCAGGAGCTTGCGGGCGAATTGGGCGATGAGTACGTCTCCACCGAGGTTCTTCTCGCTGCTATCGCCGGCTCTAAGACTGACGCCGCCGAGCTGCTTACCGGCCGCGGCGCTACCTTTGATGCGCTGAAGGGCGCTTTCCCTTCGGTGCGCGGGGCCGCGAAGGTCACCTCTGAGAACCCAGAGGAGCAGTTCCAGGCGCTGGAGAAGTACGCCACCGACCTAACCGCCCGTGCGCGGGAGGGCAAGATTGACCCGGTTATCGGCCGCGACCAGGAAATTCGCCGCGTCGTGCAGGTGCTTTCCCGCCGCACAAAGAACAACCCAGTCCTTATCGGTGAGCCGGGCGTGGGCAAGACCGCCATCGTGGAGGGCCTGGCTCGCCGCATCGTGGCAGGCGACGTCCCGGAGTCCCTCAAGGGCAAGACCTTGCTGAGCCTCGACTTGGGCTCCATGGTCGCCGGCGCGAAGTACCGGGGCGAGTTCGAGGAGCGCTTGAAGGCAGTGCTGGATGAGATCAAGGCCTCGGAAGGCCAGATCATCACCTTCATCGACGAGCTGCACACCATCGTCGGCGCGGGCGCCACGGGCGAGGGTTCCATGGACGCTGGCAACATGATTAAGCCGATGCTGGCCCGCGGTGAGCTGCGCCTGGTGGGCGCTACCACCTTGGACGAGTACCGCAAGTACATCGAGAAGGACGCCGCTTTGGAGCGCCGCTTCCAGCAGGTCTATGCGGCTGAGCCCTCTGTTGAAGATACCGTGGGCATCCTGCGTGGCCTGAAGGAGCGCTACGAGGTCCACCACGGTGTGCGCATCATGGACTCCGCGCTGGTTTCTGCAGCTGAGCTGTCTAATCGCTACATCACCAATCGCTTCCTGCCAGACAAGGCAATCGACTTGGTCGACGAGGCTGGTTCCCGCCTGCGCATGGAGATTGACTCCTCCCCGCAGGAGATCGACGAGTTGGAGCGCGTCGTGCGCCGAATGGAGATCGAGGAGCTGGCGCTGAAGAAGGAAAAGGACGCCGCCAGCCAGGACCGTCTGAGCAAGCTGCAGCAGGAGCTTGCCGACGAACGCGAAAAGCTCGGGGAGCTCAAGGCTCGCTGGGTCAACGAGAAGAAGGCTATCGATGAAGTCCAGCACGCCAAGGAGGAGTTGGAGGATCTGAAGCGCCAGGCCGAGATTGCCGAGCGCGACGGTGACTACGAGAAGACTTCCGAGCTGCGTTATGGTCGCATTCCCGAGTTGGAGAAGCAGCTTGCCGACGCCGAGGTGCACGCCAACGCGCAGTCCAACACCATGCTGGTAGAGGAGGTCACCCCAGACACCATCGCTGAGGTGGTTTCCGCGTGGACCGGCATCCCAGCGGGCAAGATGCTGCAGGGTGAGACCCAGAAGCTGCTCAACATGGAGGCCGAGCTGGGCCGCCGCGTGGTGGGGCAGAAAGAAGCGGTCAAGGCCGTCTCCGATGCCGTGCGCCGCGCCCGTGCGGGCGTTGCGGACCCGGATCGTCCGACCGGCTCCTTCCTCTTCCTTGGGCCTACGGGCGTGGGTAAGACGGAGCTGGCCAAGGCTCTGGCGGACTTCCTCTTCGACGATGAGTCCGCGATGGTGCGCATTGACATGTCTGAGTACGGGGAGAAGCACTCCGTGGCTCGCCTCGTCGGTGCCCCTCCGGGATACGTTGGCTACGATGCCGGCGGCCAGCTCACGGAGGCCGTGCGTCGCCGTCCGTACACGCTCGTGCTTTTCGACGAAGTGGAAAAGGCGCACCAAGACGTCTTCGACGTTCTGCTGCAGGTCCTCGATGAGGGCCGGCTGACCGACGGCCAGGGTCGCACCGTGGACTTCCGCAATACGGTCATCATCCTGACCTCGAACCTCGGTGCCGGTGGCACCAAGGAGGAGGTCATGGAGGCCGTCAAGCGCAACTTCAAGCCGGAGTTCATTAACCGTCTCGATGATGTCGTGATGTTCGAGTCTCTGTCCTCTGAGCTGCTGGCCGGCATCGTCGACATCCAGCTCGATGCTCTGGCATCGAGGTTGCAAGGGCGCCGCCTGAACCTGCAGGTTTCCGACGCCGCGAAGCTGTGGCTCGCCGAGCGCGGCTACGACCCTGCTTACGGCGCCCGCCCGCTGCGCCGCCTAGTGCAGCAAGCTATTGGTGACCAGCTTGCCCGCCAGCTTTTGGCCGGCGAGGTCATGGACGGCGACACCGTCCAAGTCGACGTCGCTGACGGCGGCGAGCACCTGGAGCTCAATAGCAAGCGCAGCTAGCCTGCGTAAGAAGCGCCGAAGTGCTCATGGCCCTAGAATCTAGAGCCATGAGCAATTTGGTTTCTCCAAGCGAACTCCAGCAATCCATTTACCGCGGCAAGCGCGTCGCACTTCTTGCATCTTTGTGGGCACCAGGTGAGGGTGAGGCATACAACCAGTTCGCCTCCCTGCACATTCCTACCGCGCAGTTCGCCGACGCTGCGCACTCCTTCGTCGGCCTTCCTGGCTCCAAGGTGGGCCGTAACCCGTTGGTGAACCCGGAGCGCTTGAAGGAGAGCTGCGAGGCATGGGGACTGCGTCCCGATTGGGAGATCGTGGTCTACGACGAAGGCCGTGGCCTCTTCGCTGCACGCGCTTGGTGGACCCTGCGCTGGGCGGGCTTTAAGAACGTACGCATGCTCGATGGTGGCTTGGCTAATTGGCGCCGCCAGGGCTTTGCCACCCTTACGGGCCCAGGCAACCTGGGCCTTGCCACCGAGGTCGAAATCACGCCGGGCTCTATGCCGACTGCCACGATTGAGGACGTTAAGGCCCACGACGGCCTGCTCATCGATACTCGTACGGCAAACCGCTTCGCTGGCCGCCGTGAGCACCTCGATCTGAAGGCCGGCCACATCCCCGGTGCAGTGAACCTGCCGGAGCGCCAGTTCCACAACGAAGACAAGACCATCAAATCTGACGAGGAAATCCTAGAGATCCTCGACAACGCTGGCATCACCAAGGAAAACGTCAAGGACGCCATCATTTACTCTGGTTCCGGTAACCACTCCGCGCTGACCATCGGCATCCTTGAGGGCCTTGGATTTACCGGCCTGCGCCACTTCGTCGGTGGCTGGTCCCAGTGGTCCGCAGACCCATCCAACCCGGTCGAGCGTGGCGACCGCACGACTGTATAAATAGCCTGCGTAAATTAACCAGCGCGCCAGCCTACTCACCCCAAGACTTCCTACTAAAGTCTTGGGGTGATGCCTATTCTGATCATTGCCCTAGTCCTCGCCGCGGCCGGCGTCGCGCTTCTCCTCCTCGACAAGCGCCAGCGCACCAACCAGCTTGACGGCACTAGCTCTATCGAGAGCCTCGAATCGTCAGAGCGTCCCACCGCTGACGAGCCACGTGAAGCCGAAACGTTTGAACCGCAGGAGGAAGGACTTGCTTCTGCAGAAAACGCAGTGGAGGAAGAGCCTGCCTCAGTACAAGAGCCCGCCCCAGTAGAGAAGGACCAGGCGGCACCTGAAACAGCTATGGCAGAGCAGCAGGCGGCGCCGGAGCGCAAAAACGAGCACCTGCTGCGTGCGCGTGACTTGGTGCCCGGGTCGCTGCGCCGTGAGCGCAAGGCATGGGGCGAGCATCACCAGTTCGAGTACACCAAGCAGGATGACTACCTGGCTGATGAATGGATGCGTGGCGCAGCGGCCCTGGGTGCGGCGCCGAAGGATATCGTGGCAGGGTTCGTGCATGGTCACGAGATGCTGCTGATGGACTTGGGCGGCATCAACGTTATGGCGATGCGCACCGGTGCGGCATCAGACATCGTGGTGGATTTCCGCCGCATCGGCCTTACAGAAGAACACTTTTCGGAGGACCTGATCAAGGTCGACGACGTTGAAGGATTCGAGATGTTCGCAACCGACGCGGGCGTCGGCAAGCGGCTCATCGATGAGCGCCTGGAAGTGGCCCTCGAGCAGATGCCCGAGGAGGTCACCGCGGCGTGGATGGAATCCGAATGGGTGCTTGCCCAAACCACCAAGCACGCGCGCGGCGCGCAGTGGGATGCCATGCTGGCGCCGCTGGCAAAACTTGCCGATTGTGCCCGAGTTCTGCCGCCGCGTTCGGCCGCGATGCAGGTGCTGCGCGTGGCTGAGCTGGACCCGAGCCGCGAGATCCCCGAGCCGCCGCAGCCTGAGCCGACCGGGCCCATCCTTGTGCCGGACCACGAGGAAATCCAGCGCCCGCACATCCAGCGCCCGGAAGAGCCGGTAGAGCTACCGAGCCGCACCCGCAGTGAGTCCCTCGGCGAGGTTGACCACAGCGCGCTGGGTGCGGACGAAGTCGACGCCATTGCCGACGGCCGCGAGCGCCCCCTGCTCGATAAGGCGCAAGCGCGCATGCGCCGTGATCTCAACGGCCGCTCGACCATCTTCGGCGACGAAGAAGCAAACGAGTAGTCTTAAAGCGATAATCCCGCAAAACATGGCGGGACAAGAAGCGGCATAAGAAACAAAAAGGAGCGCCATGAGCTTGGATGCACAGAAAAAGGCCCGTCTGGCAGAGCTGGTCAAGGAACTGGCTGTTGTACACGGCAAGGTCACCTTGTCCTCCGGTAAGGAGGCTGATTACTACGTTGACCTGCGCCGCGCCACCCTTCAGCACGAGGCTTCCCGCCTCATCGGCTCCTTGCTGCGCGAGCTGACCGCGGACTGGGACTACGTGGCAGTTGGCGGCCTGACCCTGGGCGCTGACCCCGTCGCTACCTCCATCATGCATGCCGACGGCCGCGATATCGACGCCTTCGTGGTGCGCAAGGAAGCCAAGAAGCACGGCATGCAGCGCCGCATTGAGGGCTTCGACGTCACCGGCGCTAAGGTCCTCGTGGTCGAGGACACCACCACCACCGGCAACTCCCCGCTGACCGCCGTCGAGGCACTGCGCGAGGCAGGCGCCGAGGTCGTCGGTGTGGCCACCGTTGTGGATCGCGCAACCGGCGCCGGCGAAGTTATCGCCGCTGAGGGCCTGGAGTACCGCTACCTGCTGAGCTTGGAAGACCTTGACCTCGCCTAATAACCCATCTGCGCAAGAGACTGTAGAGACAGGCAAGGGCCCTACCGAGTGGAACGAAGGCCGCCACGGCGTCGGGCCGTGGGAGGGCCCCTGGCCAGACGGCGCGCAGTATGACCCAGAGCTGCTGCGCGAGGGTGATCGCCGCAACGTGGTCGACGCCTACCGTTACTGGAGCAGGGAAGCGATCACCGCGGACATCGATAAGCGCCGGCACGCCCTGCACATCGCCATCGAGAACTTCGAGAACGATTCCAACATCGGAACCGTGGTGCGCACCGCGAATGCCTTCGCCGTCGACACCGTGCATATCGTGGGGCGCCGCCGTTGGAATCGCCGTGGGGCCATGGTCACTGACCGCTACCAGCACCTGCAGCATCATGCCACGGTGGAGGAGCTTTTGCAGTGGGCCAACGCCGAAGGGCTAACTGTTGTCGCCATCGATAACACCCCCGGATGCGTCCCCCTTGAAACAGCCGAGCTGCCGGAGCGCTGCCTGCTTTTGTTTGGACAAGAAGGCCCCGGCGTTACCCAAGCAGCCCAAGATGCAGCGTTAATGACCTGTTCCATTGCCCAATTTGGCTCGACTCGTTCGATCAACGCGGGCGTCGCCGCGGGCATCGCCATGCATGCGTGGATTCGTCAGCATGCTGACTTAGAAAAAGCGTGGTAAATCGTTATCTCAAGTAGATAAGATGGAGTAACGAAACCATAATCGAGAGTGATAGATCTACAGTGGAAGAGACATGGGCACACCGCGCGGACCTCGCGGAAACCGCCATCAATGAACGCCATGCGCAAAACGTATGGTCAATTCCGCGTACCAATCTTGCGGTCGTCAGCTGGCCGCCGACTGGTAAGGAGAAACTCTTCGTCCACTGGCACTACTGGTGGCAAGCTCATTACCTCGATTGTCTGGTAGACGCCGCGCTGCGTAACAACACCAAGGCGCGCCGCGCCCGCATCGTGGACACCATGCGCGGTATCCGTATTCGTAACATGAGCCAGCTTACGAAGAATCGTTACTACGACGACAAGGCGTGGCTGGCCCTGGCTATGGGGCGCGCCGAGCAGCTCAAGCGCATCAAGCCGCATAAGCGCCTGGGCTCTTTGCAGCGCAACATCCTGGAAGGCACCGACCCCCAAATCGGCGTGCTGCCGTGGCGCGAGGGCGAGACTTTCCTGAATGTGCCATCCAACGGCCCCGGCGCCATCATGCTTGCCCGCATGGGGCGCATTGACGAGGCCCGCCACATCGTGGACTGGATCTATGACCATCTGGTTGATGATGACGGCTTCATCATGGACGGCGTGCGCATGCGTATGGACGGCCCGGAAATCGTGAAGGCTATCCACCCGTATTGCCAGGGCGTGGTTCTGGGCGCCTGCCTGGAAATTGCATTGGCACTGCGTGAGAAGGCTGGGTTGACCTCCCTGGAGAGCATCGACACCATTCAGGAAGCCGAGCTGGCAGCGGATACGATGCACTACATCACCAACATCCGTGGCCTAGTGCAGGCAGTGGCAACCGGAATGGCTACCCCGTCCGGCGTTATCAACTGGATGACGGGCGACGGTGATGGTGGCCTGTTCAAGGGCATCCTCGTGCGCTACCTTGCAGACGTTGCTGTGCGATTGCCTGGCGATTCCCCGGCTAACCGCGCCACCAAGAAGCTTGCGGCTCGCATGGTCGTGGCCTCTGCTGAATCCGTGTGGGAACACCGCCTGGAGGTAGATGGTCTACCTATCTTCGGCTCCGACTGGACCACCGATGCCCGCCTGCCACATAACTACGGCTTCGGACCGCATACCGTCGGCGAAAAGGTAGGCATCATCCGTGTTGCAGAGCGCGATCTTTCGGTCCAATTGTCGGGCTGGATGCTGCTCGAGGCCTGCGCACGAGTCATGAAACACCAGTCCCAAGAAAAATAAAAGCGCATTACAACCGTACTATTTTGTGGTTTCACCTGCGTATCGCAACCGCCCACCAAGCGCCTGCCTGCATTAAGGAAGTTCACAGAAATTCTGGCGGCGAAATCGGGCAAAAACCGGCATACTTGGGACTTGGAACGTGATTGCCCCAACACACTAAGGATGGAACTTCATGCCAATCGCAACTCCTGAGGTCTATAACCAGATGCTGGATACCGCCAAGCAGGGCGGTTTTGCATTCCCGGCCATCAACTGCACCTCTTCTGAAACCATCAACGCGGCCCTGCGCGGTTTCGCAGAAGCTGAGTCTGACGGCATTATCCAGTTCTCCACTGGCGGCGCTGAGTTCGGCTCTGGCCTTTCCGTGAAGAACAAGGTGGCAGGTGCTCAGGCTCTGGCAGCTTTCGCTCACGAGGCGGCAAAGCACTACGGCATCAACGTTGCGCTGCACACCGACCACTGCCAGAAGGAAGTTCTGGACGAGTACGTTCGCCCCCTCATCGCTATCTCCCAGGAGCGCGTTGACCGCGGCGAGCTGCCTTTGTTCCAGTCCCACATGTGGGATGGTTCTGCAATCCCAATCGACGAGAACCTTGTCATCGCCCAAGAGCTGCTGGAGAAGGCACGCAAGGCAAACATCATCCTTGAGGCTGAGATCGGCGTCGTTGGCGGCGAAGAGGACGGCGTCCAAGCTAAGGCCGGCGCAAACCTCTACACCTCCGTTGAGGATTTTGAAAAGACCATCGATGCACTCGGTACCGGCGAGAAGGGCCGCTACTTGCTGGCCGCTACCTTCGGCAACGTCCACGGCGTTTACAAGCCGGGCAACGTGAAGCTGCGCCCAGAGGTTCTCGACGAAGGCCAGAAGGCCGCCGTCAAGAAGCTCGGCCTGGAAGAGGGCTCCAAGCCATTCGACTTCGTCTTCCACGGCGGCTCCGGCTCCGAGAAGGAAAAGATCGAGCAGGCTCTGTCCTACGGCGTTGTGAAGATGAACGTTGACACCGATACTCAGTACGCGTTCACCAATCCGGTTGCCCGCCACATGTTCGCTAACTACGACGGCGTCTTCAAGATCGACGGCGAGGTTGGCAACAAGAAGGTCTACGACCCACGCTCCTACATGAAGAAGGCAGAGCAGTCCATGGCTGAGCGCGTGGTTGAGGCCTGCACCGACCTGCACTCCGTGGGCAAGTCCATCTCCAAGTAAGACTGACCACTAAACCCACACCACACAGAGCCGTTCCCCCACACCCCGCAGCCGCAGGGAACCCCGCAGCCGCTGGGAACCCCGCAGCCGCTGGGAGGGAGGAGCGGCTTTGCTGTGTTTAGCGTCAAAGAATGCGCCGGCAAAGTCCCCGACCAACATCCTCGCCCGAGTCAAACCGGAATCAAAACCCAAATGGTGAGGTCACCGCACAACAAAAGGGACTAGTGTAAACCAATGGGGCAAATGAGGCCCGCAAGTGGTGAGGTGACCTCACCATCTAGAGTGAACCCAGCCACGACCCAGGCCGAATCCAGCCACGACCCAGGCCGATCCCAAACCAGAGCCAAGCAATCCACACGGGCGAACTAAGATAAGGAAACCATGGCGGAAGCAAAGGATAAGAGCACCAAGGACCGGGTCAAGCTGACCACGCGCCAACAGCTGCGCAGCTTTGACCGCTCGGTTAAATCCCGTTTTGCGCGCGTGAAGTCCCGCTTCCTCTACATCGTCCAGTCCACCCTCGGCGCCGGCCTGGCTTTCTTCGTCGCGCACGTCGTCTTCGGCCACGCTCAGCCGTTCTTCGCGCCGATGTCCGTCATCATCATCTTGGGCCTGTCCGGCGGGGACCGCCTTAAACGCGCGGTGGATCTCTCCATCGGCGGCATCGTCGGCGTTATCGTGGGCACCCTTCTGGTCGACGGCCTGGGCACCGGCCCTATCCACATGACCATAATCATCGGCTGTTCACTGCTCATCGCATCCTTCGTGACCAAGTCGCAGCTCATCAGCAACCAGGTGGCCATCGGCGCCATCCTGATCGCCACCATCATGCCTCCGGAGGAGATGGGCGGGCTCTCCCGCGCCATCGACGCCATCATCGGCGCCTTCATTGGTATCTGCATGATCGCCCTCATCCCGACCTCCCCACTGCGCGCCGTGCGTAAGGAAGTATCCAAGGTTCTGCGGGTGGCTTCTGCAGTGCTTTCCGACGTCGCCGGTGGCCTCCGCGACGGCGATAAGAAGGCGATCCTGGAAGCTCGTGACGCCGTCCGCGGTACGCAGAGCGATATCAATGACATGCTCCAGGCGGCCAAGGGCAGCGCCGAGACCGTCAAGGTTTCCCCATTCCTGTGGAGCTGGCAGCGCAACATCCGCTCGTTGGAGCGCATCCTCACCCCGGTGGACAACGCTATCCGCGGTGTGCGCGTGCTTTCCCGCCGAGCCTTGGTGCTTTCGGAGGACGGCGACCACGTCACCGAAGCCCAGCTTGACCTCATCGACGAGCTTTCCGACGTCACGTATGAGCTCGCTGAGCTCTACGGCCGGGCCAGCAGCAAGGAATCACGCGCCAACGAGGCCGTGGTCATCCCGGAGATTGTGTACCGCCTACGCGTCCTTGGTGCGAACGCCACCATGGACGTGCTTGGCGAGGACGGCGTTCTTTCCGCCTACTCACTCCTCGCGCAGACCCGGTCCATCATCGTTGACCTGCTGATGGTCTGCGGCATGTCCCGCGAATCAGCCGTGGCGCAGCTTGCCCCCACCTCTGACCATCCGGCCTACCCACCGGAAGTTCTCGACACCGACTAAACGCACGGAGTAAAGCCGCGATAATTAAGGCCGTACAACCTGCAGATCACGCAGGTGCCGGTAGAAGGTCACGCGCTTGACGGCTCGCTTCGCGCTGACGCCATCGACGATTACGCGCAGCTCCGGGCCGCCCGCTTGCACCGCGCGGCCGGTACAGATGCTGGATTCATCGAGCTGGCCGGAGGCGATGGGGGAGGAGAACTTCGATCGCAGCCATCCGCCGAAGCCGGACTTTGCGGCTTCAGCAAGCCCTAGGTCTGCGGATTTAGCAACGGGGGAGACAGCCTTCGCTGCCAAGATCCCCGGCGCATCAATCATCGGTACCAACCGGGCACCATACGTACCGATGCCGGCCTTGCCGGTACCTTCGTGGCGGACGACAACATGATCATCCACGATGATCTCGCCGGTGATGTCCGTGTTATTCCATTCGGAAATCGAAGCCGAGCCCGCCACGGCAAGACCTGCATCATTGCGGATCAGCGGTACTGGGTGCACCGGTGCTGAAAGCGCAACGCTGAGCGCAGATTGCAGATCAGTAGGCAGGCCCCAGTTGTGGGCAGCGGGCGAAGAAGAATCCGTGGGCACATAGGCGATCTCGGCCCAGAGGTAGTCGCCGCGCATCATGCGGCTAAGAACTGCGCTCAAGGCGGCGTCGTCTCCTACCACGACGATGCGTAGTGGCTCCACCAAGTGGGGCCCTTGCGGCGCGAAGGCGGGGGTACTCAAATGCCGGACGTCGGGTTGGGCGGCAATCTCATCGAGGGAAGGGGTGGGATCTTCCGGCAGTGCGGTCTTCGCGGCTGCGTCTAGCGGACGAAGCTCGGAGCGGGTTGGAACCGCGCTGACGTCGAGAACCTCTGCGTGTGGGGGCAAATCCAGGCTGAGTCTGCTTCCGCAACGAACAACGATTAGGGCCACCGTGAGTTACCTTGCCTTTCCCAGCGAATCACCCCGCGAATTGGGGCATAACTTCTACACCCTACAGCGCAAATTACCCCCATTGATAACCGCCAATTGGGGTGGAGGGGGTCACATGGGGATATATTTTTAGTCCACACTACTTTCAACTTCACATTTTATTTATCTTCGTGCCGTGGCACACAGGTAACTATCCCGACAACTTCACGGAGGCTTCATCTTGGCAATTGAATTCACCATGATCCAGTCCATCGGCATCGCTGTCGTGTTGCTCTTGCTGGGTATTTGGCTCAAGCAGCGGATTTATTTCTTTGAGCGCTTTGCTATTCCGGCCCCGGTTATCGGTGGCTTCCTCTTTGCTTTGATCAACCTGGTGCTGCACCAGACTGGTATCGCTGAGATTACGTTCGATACCACGCTGCAGAGCTTCTTCATGGTTATCTTCTTCACCACGGTGGGCTACGGCGCATCGTTGAAGGTGCTGCGCGCCGCCGGCCCGAAGGTAATGGTCTTCCTCGTTGTGGCGATTGTTCTGACCATTCTGCAGAACGTAGTTGCCGTGGGCCTGGCTCCAATCGTTGGTGTCGATGCCAAGCTGGCCTTGATGACGGGCTCTGTTTCCATGACCGGTGGCCACGGTGTTTCGGGCGGTATCGCGCCTCTTGTCGAGCAGTCTGGTGTTAGCGGTGCAGAAACCGTGGCTTACACTGCAGCTACCTTTGGCCTCATCATGGGCTCGCTCATGGGCGGCCCGCTGGCTAACCGCCTGATTACCAAGGGCAATCTGATGGATCAGAAGGCAGCAAAGGTCGATATCGATGAGTCGCTGATTGCTCACGTCGCCCGCAAGCTGCGCGGCGACGCCATGCTGCACGCCTTCGTGATGATTCTGGTTTCGATGCTCATCGGTAGCTTCGTGACCGATGCGATGAACCACTTCGTGGGCATGCTCACCGATAAGGCGGCCTTCCCGCTTTACTTCGGCTCCATGATTGTGGCGATTATCCTGCGCTTTATTAATGACTCTCGTGAGCAGAAGGAATACAAGGAACTGGTCCCAACCCAAGAGGTTGAGATTCTCGGCGTCATTGGCCTGAACTTCTTCCTGGCGATGGCTCTTATGAACATCAAGCTCTGGGAGCTCGCTGAGCTGGCTGTCCCTATGCTCATTCTGCTGGTGGGTCAGACGGCACTCATGTGGCTGTTTGCTAACTTTGTCACCTTCCGCGTCATGGGCCGCGACTACGACGCCGCGGTTCTTACCGCTGGCCACTGCGGCTTCGGTATGGGCGCTACCCCGAACGGCATGGCAAACATGGACTCCGTGGTCACCAAGTTCAAGGAATCCAAGCTGGCTTTCTTCATCCTGCCGATCATTGGCGGCATGTTCATCGACTTCGCGAACATCGTAAACATCTTGGTATTCCTGAACATCGCGTAAACGCGGCGAAGCAGCCGTGTTAAAAAATGAGAGCTGTCAATTAATACCCGTCTGCACACTTCTAGGGGTAAAGTGGTTGCGTATTTGGCTTCAATCATTAGGAAGTGACACCCAGACATGGCAGCAATCGTCATCGTTGGCGCTCAATGGGGCGACGAAGGTAAAGGTAAGGCCACCGATATCCTCGGTGGTAAGGTTGACTACGTAGTCAAGCCGAATGGCGGCAATAACGCTGGCCATACTGTTGTAGTTGGCGGCGAGAAGTATGAGCTCAAGCTCCTTCCCGCCGGCATTCTCTCTGAGAATGCAACTCCGGTATTGGGCAACGGCGTTGTTATTAATCTTGAAGCTCTCTTTGATGAGATCGACGGCCTTGAGGCACGCGGCGCGAATGCCTCGCGCCTGCGAATCTCCGCGAACGCTCACCTGGTAGCGCCGTACCACCAGACCCTAGACCGCGTGCAGGAGCGTTTCTTGGGCAAGCGCGCCATTGGCACCACGGGCCGCGGTATTGGCCCGGCTTACTCCGATAAGGTCGCTCGCATCGGTATCCGCGTGCAGGACATCTTTGATGAATCCATCCTGCGGCAGAAGGTTGAGTCTGCGCTGGACATCAAGAACCAGATGCTGGTGAAGATGTACAACCGCAAGGCCATCGATCCGGAGCAGGTTGTGGAGTACTTCCTGAGCTACCGCGATCGCCTGCGCCCGATGGTTATTGAGGCCGAACTGGAGCTGAACCAAGCCCTGGATGCCGGCAAGCACGTCCTCATGGAGGGCGGCCAGGCCACCATGCTGGATGTTGACCACGGAACCTACCCGTTCGTGACCTCCTCGAACCCGTCGGCCGGCGGTGCCTCGGTCGGCTCCGGTATCGGGCCTACTCGCATTAAGACCTCCCTGGGCATCATCAAGGCCTACACCACCCGCGTGGGCGCCGGCCCGTTCCCAACTGAGCTTTTTGACAAGTGGGGCGAGTACCTGCAAACCACCGGTGGTGAGATCGGCGTTAACACCGGCCGCAAGCGCCGCTGTGGTTGGTATGACTCCGTGGTGGCTCGCTATGCCACCCGCGTCAACGGTTTCACGGACTACTTCCTGACCAAGCTGGACGTGCTCACCGGTATTGGTGAGATCCCCATCTGTGTGGCCTATGACGTAGACGGCAAGCGCTACGATGAGATGCCGCTGACCCAGTCTGAGTTCCACCACGCTGAGCCCATCTTTGAGACCATGCCGGCTTGGGACGAGGACATCACTGACTGTAAGACTTTTGAGGACCTCCCGCAGAAGGCACAGGATTACGTCCTGCGTCTGGAGGAACTCTCTGGCTGCCGCATCTCCTACATTGGTGTCGGCCCCGGCCGCGACCAGACCATCGTGCGCCACGACGTCATGCAAGACCAGTAAGGCGCCAACAAGTTCAAGCCGCACAACCTCAGGCACCGCCTCACGGCGACGGTGCCAGCCAATAACCGCCCCACTTCTCCTACAGCATCGTGCACACAACCATCAGCACGCACCATGCATAGGGAAGCGGGGCGGTTTGTGTTCTTATGGCTACATTTGTGCGTTCAATACGCCCTGCTTGGTGCCGCCTCCGGCAACGCCGCTTACCCATGCGCTGGACAAAACACCCCCGTAAGGAGTTTATTCCTGGGGAAATGTTACGGATGTGGCGATGTGAGATATTTAACAATATTAATCGCGTGTCGCGATCGGAGCAAATAAGGGCAGGTCAAGCATATGTCTTAACTTGTTGTCCCCAAAAAAGTTGTATTCATGGAATTTTCAGGGTTCTGTACGGTTTCTTTAATTCGTGAATGGCGTTAACGTTGGGGACGAGTTTGTTCATCGACCCTTGGAACCTCTGATCTTCTTCCAAGGTGGCAAATGTGAGCTGCTCTCGGTTGTGTAAGCCGGTTTTACCCCTTGCGCGGTCGCGCACCCCTAGCGTGATCAATACTTTCAAGTCTTAAGGAAAGGACTTCTTGATATGAACAAGAAGGCAATCAAGCGTACTGCTGTACGCCGTCGCGGCACTACGATTGCTGCCGCGGCGCTCTCTGTTGCACTGGTTGCTCCGTTTGTACATCCTGTTGTTGCACCGCAGACGGCCGCCGTGGCGTCTGCTGCTGAGATCACTGATGCAGATGGTAACTACATTCCGGCGGATACTGGGCGAATTTACGACAACGGTGAGGATGACGGCCTGCGATATGCCGGCCTTTTGCCGGAGTTCGTGGATGCACAGCAAAACGACCCGCAGTACGTGTTCAAGGTTCCGCATTTGAGGAAATCGGTTTGGAATACCGGTAAGACCCCGGAGGGGGATACAGATGCGAACGGTCAGTTCATCCGTTTCCGTGACAAGGCGCTGTACGACGAGATTTCGCGCATCGAGCTGGTGGGTGTGAATGTGATCACCAGGGGTCGTTTGTAAAGCGTGATCCTCAAGGCTCCGAGTGGGGTCTGAAGTTCGAGGACTCCAAGAACTTTCCAGGTGCCTCGGGCGTTCCGTATGCGTCCTACATTCAAATCTTCCTGAAGAACGGGACCCCTATTACCGATCTGGCTCTTCCGAAGGAGGGTTCCCAGGTTGACTACTACTGGGTTCGCAAGGACGGCCGGATCTTCAACAACTCCGTCCAGCACGTAAACATTGTGGATCAGGGGCAACTTGCTGCTGATACCAACGTACCGGCGGAAACCTTCGAAGCTACGGGCGCGAATGTTTACCACAACGGTATCTCGAAACAGCTGAAGTATGATCAGGGGAACGGGGTCATTAAGTCCACCACAACCGCTACTATGGCGGGTAGGAACTTCGGTGGAAACAGCTATTGGAACTGGATGCTCAATGAGTACATCAGCCCAGATGTAGCAAAGCACATCACCGACGTCACGGTCTACAAATCTGACATGGAAGGCAATCCAGTAAAGGGTGCCAAGAAATGGAAGATGGACTTCGACAAGGAAACCGGTTTCGCGACCACCGCGACTCGGCCCGAACTGTCCTACAAGCCACACGAGCCTGGCATCGATGCCAAAACCAAGGATGAAGTGTGGGCCAACATGGACAGTATCGTGGGCATCCCCGCTAATGTGACCGGTAGCTACACCATCGAGTATCAGCTTGAGGAGGGGGCTGAAAACCTTGCCAACTCCCCGTATGGCAAGCGCATCGACACCACCTCCTGGATCTCCGTGGACTTCACTGATGCGTGGCCGAAGACGTTGCCGAACGAGGATAAGCAGGACGGTGGCGCCGATCCGACGCTGCTGAAGAACACGCTGAAGTTCGACTACCTCAACATTGCCGATTCTGACGGTGATGGCCTCACCGACGACTACGAACGTGAGTTGGGTACGGACCCGTCAGTCGAAGATACGGATGGCGATGGTATCCGCGATGACGTGGAGGTCCTTACCGATGACACCGATCCGTTAGACCCGAAGTCTTTCCTCCCTGCTGCTCCACAGCCGGAAGCTAAGCAAGTTCTCCCACAGCCTGAGTCTCTGTCCGGCACGATTGCTCGCGAACAGGATAAGGACACCAAGGGCGAGGATATTCCGCTGCTTGATGTCACCAATGCGGATGCGGCGCCGGTGAAGATTGTTGCTGTTCCTACCGACAAGCTGAGTGAAGACGAGAACGGTAAGCCGACTTTCGACGCTGCAGACGCCATTGACGTCGCAACGCTTGATGACGTCGCCGCGATTAAGAAGGGTAAATTTACTTCCGGCAAGCTTGAACTGCAAGACGGTACGGATTACACCCTCGTTGCGGAGTCCCCGAATGGCGAGCGCACCAAGGGCGGTACGTTCAAGGCCACCAAGGATGCCCCGACTGAAGCAACCGCGACCCCGTCCATCGAACCAGTGAAGGCTGATGACACCAAGGTCACTGTCACGGCTCCTGCAGGCAGTGAGGTGAAAGTAACCCTCCCGTCCGGTAAGGAAGTCACCGCAACCGAGGACCCGGACAAACCGGGTACCTTCACTGCAGGCATTCCTGAGGGCGAAAAGCTCAAGGAAAACGATGAGATCTCGGCTACTGCAACGGAGGATGGTAAGAAGCCTTCCGAGCCGGCAACCGTAAAGGTTGAGGCTGCGGACGCACCGGGGCCGGAGACCCCAACCGACCCTGAGGCTGATAAGACCTACGGCGTTGACTACCCAGCACTGCAGAACCTTGCCGTGGACGGCGAGAACGCCACCGCTAAGGTTTCTCCGAAGCTGACCCTCAACGGTGAGGCCGTGGATACCTTGCCTGAGGGATCCACGTTCACGGCAGATACCTCCAACGCCCCTGAGGGCACAGAGGTGACCTTCGATGAGAATGGTGTTGCAAACATCACCGTTCCGAAGCAGGAGCCGGGTGCGCCAGCCAAGGTTTTTGAGTTGCCGATTACCGCGACTATCGACGGCACTGAGTACACCGATACCGTCGTTGTTAACGTTCCTGCCGGCGATGAGAAGCCGGCGCCGAAGGATTTGGTCATCGACAAGCTCAAGGGCCAGGAAGCATGGTCCGATGATGCCATCACTCCGATTCAGGTCTCGGCCAAGACAGCTGATGGTGCGGCGCTGTCCAACCCCACGTATGAGCTCGTCGGCGCACCCGAGGGAATCTCCATCGATGAGAATGGCAAGATTACGGGTACTCCTGCGTACAACAAGGACGCGGCTGACCTCGTGACCGAGGACGGCAACGCCGTCTACAACGTCACCGTGAAAGTCACCGATGGTGAGAGCACCGGCACGCAAACCTTCCCGCTCGTGGTCAAGGACGCCACCGCGGACACTGACGGCGATGGCCTGACGGACAAGGAAGAAGCCGAAAAGGGCACCGACCCGAAGAAGGCCGACACTGATGGTGATGGTCTGACCGATAAGGAAGAGGTTGACGGTTCCAAGAACAACGGCCAGCCGACCGATCCGACCAACGCAGACAGCGACGGTGACGGCGTTAGCGACGGCGACGAGGTCAACAACACTGATGCTGAGGGCAACCCTGCCCCCACTGATCCGAATGATGCGAATGATAAGCCTGCTGGTGAGTCTGAGGGTAAGACCTCG
>NZ_KV789193.1:0-16981 GCF_001807495.1 Corynebacterium sp. HMSC08C04
TACCAGCGCGCCCAAAAGCTCGCAGCATCCTAAACACTGAAAGCGAAAGTCGCCCAGTACGCGTGTCTATCATGCGCGTGCTGGGCGACTTTTCTCGACCAGTGGACTCGTGTGCGTTGGTGGCGCGTGACGGTGGGCTTGCAAGGTAGTCCCCAGTTAGTGGTGTGGGCGGCGTTAAACGGCTCAGCCTGGTCGAGGATTTGGCGTCCAATCTTGGCCGCTTCGCGCCCGAAAAGTTTGTCCATCACTGCTCCTTAACGCTTGGCTCTTTAGTGCTGCCGCGAAAGTCGCGTGTGCGACTTCCTTGCCCCGCGTGATTATCGCGTCCTGGCGTTCGTAGTTATCGCTAGCGGTTGCCTGACACAACCAGAGACACCGAAGCGCCGGCTACTTTTCTGCGCTGACCACGCTTTAAGAGCGCTAAGCGCTCTAGGTTTATGGTACATTTGCAACAAGTTGCCCAATGGGGTGCCCAGGTGGTCACCGTGGTGATTGACAGGAGGTGTCGGAGTGCTGACTATCGCGAAGATGGGTGCGCACTCCGTGGCCTATTATCAGTCCACGGTTGATGAGAATCGGGGGACGGATTCGTACTATTCCGAGGACGGAAAGCAGCCAGCTTCGGTGTGGCTTCGGGGCGAAAACATGGCTGAAGTTTCGGCATTTTTGGGCGCTGAAGATGGTGCGATCGTGTCGGGGAAAACGGTTGAGGATTGGTTCAATAAGGCGGTCGCTCCGAGCGGTGCGGGGCTTGGAAATGCTCCGCGAAAGGATAGTGTTCCAGGTTTCGATCTGACGTTTTGCGCGCCGAAATCTGTCTCCTTGTTGTGGGGGATGGGCGCAGATTCTGCCGTGCGTGGCATCGTCGATGAAGCCCACCAGGCGGCAGTATCCCAGGCGCTGGATTACTTGTCGGAGCATGCCAGCTACACGCGAAAGCAAGTAAAAGAGCCGACGGGAAAGCGTCTTATTGTCGAAAAGTTGGCGGGTATTTCGGGCGTGAAATACGAGCACCGTACCTCGCGCGCGGGCGACCCGCACGTGCATTCACACGTGTTGTTGGCGAATAAACAGCTATGCCGAGACGGCAAAGTTCGCACGCTCGATGGGGTGAGTTTGTACCACGAGGCGCGCGCGGCAGGCATGGTGTATCAAGCCACGGTGCGTGAAATCTTGAGCCAGAAACTCGGTGTGGAGTTCGGCGACGTGGTCAACGGATGCGCAGAAATCGTCGGCCTTGATGACCCAGAATTGATTGCGTCGTACTCGACCAGGGCGCGTGAAATCGACCAGTGGCAGGCCGAGAACGGGCTTGAAACCCGCGCGGCCTATGAGCGTATCGCGCAGAAAATCACCCGGCGTACCAAGGATACCGACACCCCACTAGACGAGCTAGAAACCGAGTGGGCACGTGCTGAACACGGCGCGCAGGTGCGCGCATTTGTGGCCGGACTTGTGCCAAACAATGAAGCGCCAGCGCGCGCGGTGGGTGAGGATTTCTTGCCGAAACCAGCCCAGATTTTAAGCGCGGTTGTTGCAGAACGCTCCACGTTTACCCGAGCTGATGTTGCCGAGAAAGCAGCAGAACTTATCCGCCCTGGCGCAGTTTCCCCGGAGGATATGACGGTTACTGTTGAGCGTCTTGTGGATGCCGCGTTGGGTGAGCGCGGCACTTGGTCAGTGACTCCAGAGAAGTCGCGCGAGCTGGATAATACCCAGCGTGAAGGTTCGCAGAAATACACCACTGTCGAGGTGGTCGACGAGGTTGAACGTGGCGTTGATATGGCCACCGCGCGCGTGGAGCGCGGGGTTAATACCGAGTCGATCCAGCCAGTTGAAGGCGAACTATCTCCTGCTCAGGCGGACGCTATGCGGGCGGTTGTCAGCTCTGATTATCTGGCTTCTGTGGTAGTCGCGCCTGCTGGTGCCGGTAAGACGTCCTCACTCAAGGCCGCGCACAAGGCATGGAACCAGGCCGGTAAACACGTCGTAGGCCTAGCACCTACGGGTAAGGCTGCTGACGTGATGGTGGGCGAGAATGTGGCCGATGAATCCATGACGATTGCGCGCGCTTTTGTTGGCACAGACGAGCTGACACCGGAGCAAACGGCGGAGAAGTTGGGGTGGAACCGGGACACCGTTGTAGTCGTTGATGAAGCTGGCATGGTGTCTAACCCCGATACGATCCGTGTGCTGGAGACTGCCACTGCTGCCGGCGCGCGCGTGGTCTTTGTGGGAGATCCAGAGCAGTATTCGGCGGTGAAAGCTCGTTCTGGCCTGCTGGCGACCTTGTCCCATGAATTGCCTGATGCCGTTGAGCTACGCGAGGTGTTCCGCCAGCGTGATGCGGGTGAGCGTGAAGCATCGAAGTGGCTGCGCGGTGGCGAGGGAGCAGACGTTTCTCGTGCCGCCGAGTGGTACATGCAGAACAAGCGCCTGCACGCAGGATCGGTTACGGCAATGATGGACGATGCGTTGGCCGGGTGGCGTGATGATACTGCCGCAGGAAAGCAGTCGCTGCTGGTTGCAGCTACCTGTGACCAGGTCACCGCGCTGAATGCTGCGGCGCAGAAGATTCGCGCCGAGCGCGGCGAGATTAACCCTGAGCACCGCCTGGGCTTGTCTGATGGACTGACAGCCGGTGTCGGTGATGTCATCTTGACTCGTCGCAACGATGCAAAGCTGGTGACCAGCAACGGCGATGTTGTCCGCAATGGTCAACGCTGGGTCGTTGATTCCATCGGGAAAGACGGTTCCATTACGGCCCGACGGTGTGATGATGATTTAGCCACTGTGACACTAAACCGCGACTACCTCGATAAACACACCCAACTGGGCTATGCCGCTACTGGTCATAGTTCCCAAGGCGCGACCGTGGACGTGTCCCGCGTTGTTTCTGGTGTGGGCAACCTAGATAAGTCCAGTGTTTACGTTCCGATGACTCGTGGGCGTGAGGGCAACTTCCTCTATATTGCCGAGACCCAGCCAGGAGACACCGAGACCGGCCACGGCCAGGTGAATCAGGTCGCACGGCGTGAGTCTGCCGAGTACGCCCGCGACCTGCTGGTGTCCGCAGGAATGCGCGAGCAAGGCGATAAAACGCCCCAGGCGCTGTTTGGGCAAGCCAAGCAGGATTGGGAGCTGACCAAACTTGTCAACCAGCCTTCCCAAACGGACACCGATAACCCGTTTGTCGGCACCGAAATGGGTAAGTACATGCGCAGCTTTGCCGCTAAACGCGAAGCGCGCTTTGCTGACTTTCATGCTCGCGCCCAGCCCAACAATGTCGACGAGGTGCCAGAATCGGAATCAGGCAACGAGTACAGCGCTACACGGTCCAATGACGCCGTGGAGAGTATCGACGCCGAGATAGAACGGGTAAACAATCAGCTTGAGACGCTGCGCGGTGAGTACGACCAGGCTAACCAGCAGGTTGAACAGCTCGGACAGCAGTATTCCAAGCAAGATGCTGTAGTGCGCGAGTTCGAGGACACGAAGAACTCGAGGGGCTTTTTCGGCAGGCTACGCCACGGCAACAACGACCAGGCCCTCCTAGACGAAGCAATCAACGTGCGCGACAAGGTAGCTGCATCCTATGACCAAGCCGTGGACTATCGCGACAGCTTTACTGATCCGATTCGCCAGCTTGAGACCGAGCTAGACGAACTGCGCTCCCAACGCAGTGACGAGCAGGCGCTACAGAAATCCCTGGACTTCCTCGACTCACTCGGTATTAGTACCACCGCAGATGATGAGATGCTCGCCCGGTTCCACCAGCAAGCTGCCGCAGATAGCGACTACGACAACGACCAAGACAACTGGTTGGATAACGCTCCAGAGAGCGAGGGGCCAGAGCTTTAACGAAAAATCTGCGTCCCCTCGTCGATGTCGAACCTATGGTAAACAATGTTTACAAAAGCAAATAACGCTCACGAGAAAAAGAGTAGGACTGCCAAAGACAGTACGTAAACAATGTTTACGACAGGCAAGGGAAGGACTTACGTCAATGGTTCAAGGACCCCACCCCTCCGGGCGCGTGGTATCTGTACGCATGCCAGAGGACATCATCGAGCGCCTAGACACACTGTGTGCTCGCACCGGACGCAGTCGCGGTTTCTACCTCAAGATGGCAGTAACAGCGATGCTGCCCCAATTGGAGGAATACCACTGGGAACACGTCGCTGCGGACTTCGAAGAAAAGAGTATTGAAAACGAGTTTTACCGCATCATTCTTGCTGGACTTTCTGCCGAGTCTGACGATAAAGAAAAATAAAAGTGCTATCTGCCTGCGCTTTTATCCTTACAGTCACCTGTAAAAATGTATTACTGTAAACCTGTAAAGCAGTATTTGCTTAAACCTGTAAAGTGGTAGGGGCAATGATTTATCCACCTAGGAGAAGCCATGATCATTACCGCCATTAACGCCAAAGGTGGCGTTGGCAAGACCACCACAACGATGTTTCTTGCCACGGTTTTCGCTCACCGAGGAAAGACCGTGACCGTCACAGACCTAGACCGGCAGGGCTCGGCACTGGAATGGTCTGAACGCGCAGAGGATGGAGGAAGCCCCTTGCCGTTTGAGGTTGAACTGTCCATCCCCAAGCGCGTCGATAGGCAAGCAGCGCTCGTCGGAGACGACGAGTTCATGTTCATCGATGTCCCGCCAGGGGATGAGAACGCTATCGAAGCAGCAATCGCAGTCAGCGACTTCATCATTCTTCCGACCCGTTCTGCTGCTGCCGACCTCTCCCGAGTATGGGAGCTGCGCGACGCAGTCAACGGAACACCTCATGCAGTCTTACTGACGTTCGCCAGGAAAGGCACCAGCGCCCTTGACGCGGCACGAGAAGCGCTCGATGAAGAACACATGCCGCACTTTAAAACCGAAATCCCGCTACGCGAAGATATGCACCTAGCGTTCGGATACTGCCCAGGCCCCGACATGCACGGCTACGACCACGTCGCCGACGAACTCATGGAGATGATGAAATGAGCACCAGTAAAGAACGCGCCAGGGCGCAGCAAGGCCCGCGAACCTCAACGAAAAAAGCCGCGAAGCTAACTCCAGCAGCCGAGAAGAAAACAGTGCGAAGCGCATTCCACCAACCCACAGGCCGCGACTATGTCAAGAAGATGACCATTGAAATCGACCGCGACCTTCACGCAGAACTCAAAGTCATCGCCGCTCAAAAAGGCGTGACCATCCGCGAGATTGTTAGCACCTACCTCGAAGAATACGTCCACAACAATAAATAAAGGTTTACAGCAATACAGGAATACAGGTTTATGGCACCTGTATTACTGTAAACCTGTTGCTCTGGATAATTCGCCACCGTATGCGTAAATCAGCGCGCGCGTAACGGTAAATCTGCGCACGTGATTTTTGTGTATTGGTAAATATGCGCAGCCTGACCTGGGGTTTCATTCCATGATGGTAAATATGCGCAGACAGCCCTGTGCAGCTGAAACGCGGTTACGTATGTCTTGCCATATGTCTTGCCATACGTAACCGCAGGTAAAAGGTATATTTTTCGCGTGTCATGGCTAGTAAATAACACCGGTGTCATTTAGAGTCGGTGAAAGACAGTGAAAAACGAAGAAAGCCACCGGGCGGCAACCCGATGACTTTCGCTTATCACCCAGCTCACTCCTGGGGGAAAGCATGGCTGTGAGTTTACAGGCTTACGCGCAGAACGCGCATATTAAAACACCGACCCGTGTCGAGCGCGACCGTGGTGGACTGGATAACACCCCAGCATCTGCCAGTGACCGCGACCTTTTACGCGAGCATCTAGGCCGCGATGTACTTCACGGTTCAGTCACACGAGACTTTAAAAAGGCCTATCGACGCAACGCTGACGGTACGAACTCGCCGCGTATGTATCGCTTCGAGACTGATGCTTTAGGACGGTGCGAGTACGCCATGCTCACCACCAAGCAGTACGCTGCCGTCCTGGTCGTAGACGTTGATCAAGTAGGTACCGCTGGTGGTGACCCCGCAGACTTAAACCCGTACGTCCGCGACGTGGTGCGCTCACTGATTACTCATAGCGTCGGGCCGGCATGGGTTGGTATTAACCCAACTAACGGCAAAGCCCAGTTCATCTGGCTTATTGACCCCGTCTACGCCGACCATGAGGGCAAATCTGCGCAGATGAAGTTACTGGCTGCGACTACGCGTGTGCTGGGTGAGCTTTTAGACCATGACCCGCACTTTTCCCACCGCTTTAGCCGCAACCCGTTCTACACAGGCAAGGCCCCTACCGCTTATCGTTGGTATAGGCAGCACAACCGGGTGATGCGTCTTGGAGACTTGATAAAGCAGGTAAGGGATATGGCAGGACACGACCAGTTCAACCCCACCCCACGCCAGCAATTCAGCTCTGGCCGCGAACTGATTAACGCGGTCAAGACCCGCCGCGAAGAAGCTCAAGCGTTTAAAGCGCTTGCCCAGGACGTAGACGCGGAAATCGCCGGTGGACTCGACCAGTACGACCCAGAGCTTATCGACGGCGTGCGCGTTCTCTGGATTAACCAAGGCACCGCCGCCCGCGACGAAACAGCCTTTAGACACGCACTTAAGACTGGCCACCGCTTGCGCCAGCAAGGCCAACGCCTGACAGACGCAGCAATCATCGACGCCTATGAGCACGCCTACAACGTCGCACACACCCACGGCGGTGCAGGCCGCGACAACGAGATGCCACCCATGCGTGACCGCCAAACCATGGCAAGGCGCGTGCGCGGGTATGTCACCCAATCCAAGAGCGAGGCCTACACCGGCTCTAGCGCACCCGGTAAAGCCACCAGCAGCGAGCGTAAAGCCTTGGCTACGATGGGCCGCAGAGGCGGCAAGAAAGCCGCACAACGCTGGAAAGACCGTGATAGCGACTATGCGCAGTCTGAGCTTGCAAAACTGGAGCGAACGCACCGAAGGAAGCGAGTTCAGGGGCAAACGACGCGTGCAAGAATTCAAGCCCTTGTCGGTCAAAGCTTTGTAGAAACCGGCAAGCTTCCGTCGCGCAAAGAAATCATGGCTGAAACAGGCGTGTCTGAATCTACCGTCAAACGGCATCTGCGAGAGCTACGTACTACGGGGTTGCTTCCCGAGTTGTAGGGGGGGTCATACCGTAAGCAATATACGGTTCCCCGGCCGTTAGGCAGTTAAGTAAAATCTCTCTTAGCAAGATTGGGTTGGATGGACTATGTCCCGGTGTCACTAAGAGTGCATAAAGTGTGTCGCCGCTACACTCGCACAAACTGGAGAGCTCCCCTCAGGGAGAGAGATTGCCGAAGAGGTCGGGGTTACGAAGCGGACCGTGAATCTCCACCTTAAGGCTCTACGGGAAGCCGGGTTAATGGAAATAGATTAAGTGGGAAATGCCGTAAGCAATATACGGTCCCCTGCCCCCCTGGGCAGTAGAGGATTGGACTTCTTTTTTTCTTGTTGAGGGGGTTCTAGATTTGGGTGTCCTGACCGTAGTGCCGGGGCTTCTTCGTTGGCCACTGCTCGACTCACTCTGGAGGAGCTGGGGCGGCTCGACTAGATCGCCACAAAGAAGTATGTGCCTGGCTGGGAGGTTATGTACCAGGCGATCCTTCTTTCGCTATGAGCCGATGAGTTTGGATTGCTATCCTGCCGTCCTCACCCGCTGGCGTGCTGTGAAGGCGCGGTGCTATCGAACTGGAACAGGTGACTGAACTGGCGGGAGAAATGTAGAGATCGTTATGGCCGTCGACCGCTACCGCCTAGCCGAGGTGACAGACGAAATGTGGGAAAGCGTTCCAGTCAATCGGATTTCCGCTAACGCGGTGCTGTCTAGCGTGGTGGTCTCGACAAAAATAGTCAGCAGAGACAACCCGGATCACCTCCGCAGTGGACCGAGTTGTCTGGATGCGACTATTTCGCGATCATAGTAGTAACACCCTCACCGGTGAGCGCGTGCTTCGCGTTCTCCAGAGAGGTGACGACAGCGCGACCGCCCTCGGTATGCTCAACGTACTCGATGCAGGCCTCAATCTTCGGCAGCATGGAGCCTTTGGCAAACTGGTTACTGGCGATGTAACCGCGAGCTTCGGCAGCGGTGATCGTTGTCAAATTCTCCTGCTTCGGTGTGTTGAAATTGATCGCAACCTGGTTGACAGCAGTGAGGATTACAAGGTACTGGGCACCGATCTGGTGAGCGAGAAGAGCAGCAGAACGATCCTTGTCAATCACGGCTGGCACGCCTTCATACTTTCCGTTTTTCTCCACGACGGGGATGCCGCCACCGCCGGTGGAGATGACTACGGAACCGTTATTGATCAGGTTAGAGATGCTTGACTGCTCGACGATAGAGGTGGGCTGCGGGGAAGCTACCACCCAGCGCCAACCCCGTCCGGCATCTTCGACAAATGTGTGACCGGTTTCGGCCATGATCTTCTTCGCTTCCTCTTCGGAGTAGAAGGCGCCGACTGGCTTGCTGGGGTAGTCGAACGCTGGGTCTGCGGCGTCGACAAGCGTTTGCGTGATTAGCGAGACGCAGGGTTTGTCGATGGAGCGCTGCGCGAGCTCATTCTGTAGAGCCTGCTGGAGGTGATAACCGATGTAACCCTGTGACATCGCAGAGGCCTCCGGAAAAGGAACTACAGGGGTATTACCGTGCTGAGCGGCTGTGTCGGTCGCCACTTTGATCATGCCCACTTGTGGTCCATTGCCGTGGGTGACGACCACATCGATACCAGACTCGATCAGATCAACGATCGCCGAAGCTGTGTTCTGGATGAGCCGTAGCTGTTCCTTCGGGGAGTTGCCGAGGGCGTTGCCGCCAAGGGCTAAAACAAGACGCTGTCCCATGAGTAGATGAGTACCTTTCAATCGGAAAATTGGGTGTGTGAAAATAATTCAGGCCCAGGAAATCACCATTGTTAACTGGGAATTGCCTGGGCCAAGACTGTCAGAGAGTGCTGTATGCTATGTGGGGTTAGGAGAGTGTGGCGTACATGATCGCCTTAATGGAGTGCATACGGTTCTCTGCCTCGTCGAAGACGCGGGACCGCGGGCCCTCGAAGACTTCGTCGGTGACCTCCATTTCGTCGATGCCGAACTTGTCAGAGATTTCTTTGCCCACGGTGGTCTTTACGTCATGGAAAGACGGCAGACAGTGCATGAAGATGGCATCCTGGTCGGCGGAATCCATGAGTTCTTTGGTTACGCGGTACGGGGTCAGCATCTCGATGCGCTTCTTCCACAGTTCGTCGGACTCTTCACCCATAGACACCCAGATATCGGTGTAGATAACGTGGGCGCCGGCGGCAGCCTCCTTGGTATCCTCAGTCAGGGTGACGGAGCCGCCGGATTGCGCAGCGATCTCACGGCACTGAGACACCAGCTCATCCTTCGGCATTTGATCCTTCGGGCCACAAGCGACGAAGTGCAGGCCGAGCTTAGCGCAGACGACCATGAGCGAGTTGGCGACGTTGTTCTGGGCATCACCCATGAAGACCAGTTTCAGGCCCTTCAGGCCCTGGGGAAAATTCTCTTCCACGGTCATCATGTCGGCGATCATCTGTGTCGGGTGGAAGTCCGTGGTCAGGCCGTTCCACACTGGAACGCCGGCATTGGCAGCGAGAGTCTCCACGATCTCCTGGTCAAATCCGCGGTACTCGATTCCGTCGTACATGCGGCCCAACACGCGGGCAGTGTCCTCAATGGATTCCTTCTTTCCCATCTGGGAGCTACCGGGATCGAGGTAGGTCACGCCCATACCGAGGTCCATCCCGCCAACTTCGAAAGCGCAGCGAGTGCGGGTAGAGGTTTTTTCGAAGAGCAGGACGATGTTCTTGTCCTTGAGGTAGCGGTGCGGGGTGCCGGTGCGCTTTAAGTCCTTGAAGTTGTGGGACAGCTTAATCAGGTGGCGGATCTCCTCGGGGGTGTAATCAAGGAGCTTGAGGAAGTGGCGTCCGCTGATAGAGACGGGCATTGTCGGTCCTTTCGGGTCGGTGAAGCATGGTGTTGCTTTCGCTGAATCGTATGAAGTTGTTGCCCCGCAGGTGGCGGGACGGTCTTTTAGTATTCGACCGGGTCACGCAGGATTGGGCAGGTCATGCAGTGACCACCACCGCGGCCTCGCCCGAGTTCGGCAGAGCCGATCTCGATGACCTCGACACCAGCATCGCGCAAGAGTTTGTTGGTGTGGAGGTTGCGATCGTAGCCAATGACCACACCCGGCTCGAGGGCGACGACGTTATTCGCGTCATCCCACTGCTCGCGCTCGGCGGCATAAGAGTTGCCACCCGTCGGGATAACCTTCAGTTCTTTGAGGTTAAGGGCCTTGGCAACGACGTCGTTCCAGTGATCAGACTCGGCGGTGACATCGAGCTCGCCACTATCACCCGGCCGGACGGTGATCGGTTGAATGGTGTCCACCACGTCTTTGAATACGGTGATCTTGTCCATGTCAAGGAAGCTGAATACAGTGTCGAGGTGCATGGATGCGCGATTCGGTGCCATGCCGGCGACGAGAACACGCTCAGCTGCGCCCTTCTCGAATAGGTTCTTCGACAGCTGGGAGATAGCCTGCCACGAGGAACGCTCGCCCATGCCGACTAGGACAGTGCCGTTACCGACAGGCATGATGTCGCCGCCCTCGAGGGTGGCCAGGCCGTGAGCTTTGTCGGAACCTCCGTACCAAATTTCGAAATCGGCCACAGCGAAGTCTGGGTGGAAACGGTAAATAGCCTCTTCCAACATAGTTTCCTGTTGGCGAGCGGGCCAGAACATCGGGTTCAAAGTGACGCCGCCGAAGATCCAGGCGGATGTGTCGCGGGTGAACTGCGTGTTGGGTAGCGGGTTGGTGAGGAACTGGGAGCCACTGTGGGCTTTCGCAAGCGCCGAGGTGACCGCGCCATCGAAATCGGACGGGATGTCTTGGAAAGCGATACCACCGATGAGAAACTTGGCCAGCTGGATGCTGTCCATCTCGGACAACCAAGCGCGCAGCTCTCCGTCGACACCTGCGCCGACTAGGTTGGCGGACATCTTGCGCTCGAGGATCCACTCGCGAGCCTCGGGTATGGCCACGGTTTCCTCGAGAAGCTTATGAAGTTCGAGGACGTTTACGCCGCGGTCGCGCATCTGCTGCTGGAAGTTGCGGTGGTCTTCGCGGGCCTTCTCCACCCAGAGGACGTCGTCGAACAACAGGGAAGCCGAGTTAGTTGGCGTGAGCCTCTCGTGGGCGAGGCCCGGTTCGCACACCATGACGGTGCGCAGCTTGCCAACCTCAGACCAGGCACCAACGGAGAACTTTTCAGACATTGTTATTCCTTTCAAATGTGGACCGTGCGGGGTGGTTCGGGTTTCGTTCAGGTTCCGCGCGGTAAGAGTGGGTTAGAGCAGGGAGATGGCGCCGTTTGATAGGCCATAGACTGCGTAGGCGGCTCCAAGAACGAGGCCTGCCAGGATAATGTACTCGAAGGGTTTGAGGTACGGGCGTTGGCCGTTTTCTTTCTTCGCCCAGATGTAGACAATGATGCCGGGCAAATAGAGCAGGGTTGCCAGTGCCAAATTGCCAAGACCTGCCGCGTAGATGAGCCAGAAACCGTAGAGCGTGGCGATGATCGAGACCGTCAGGTCCTTGGCGCGGCCCCGCGCCATGTCACCGGTGTAAGTCTCACCCCGGCTGGTGACGAGAAGGGCGTAGAGCGCCGACAGGAGGTAAGGAACCAGGATCAGTGCTGCCGAGAAAGTGGCCATCACGTAGTACACATTTGAGGACAGCATTGTTGCCAGCAAGACAACCTGGGTCACGATGTTGGTAACTAACAGGGCGTTCGCGGGGGCATCGTTCTCGTTGAGCCGGCCGAAAAAGGATGGCATCGTCCCGTCGGTTCCTGGGATTTGCATTGTCTCACCGCAGAGTAGAATCCAGGCGAGCAGAGCGCCGAGTACCGAGATGATTACGGCAATGCTGACGAACCAGACACCCCAGGGGCCGACGATCTCGGCGAGTACGTCACCCATGGAGGCATCGGGAAGTTCTGCGATTTCTGCGCGCTGCATGATGCCGAGCGACAGCAAATTGACTAGGACAAGCACGGCGAGGACGAATATGAAGCCAACGATTGTGGCGGTACCGACGTCCTTGCGATTACGGGCGCGCTTGGAGTAAATGGAGGCACCCTCGATGCCGATGAAGACCCATACCGTGACGAGCATCATGTTCCTCGTTTGGTCGACGATGCTGCCCAGGCCGGACTGCTCTCCCCAGAAGTCGAAGACGAACAGGTCGTAGTGGAACCCAAAAGCGGCGATGGCGATGAAGGCGAAGATCGGGACGATCTTGGCGATAGTGGTAATGGTATTGACCAGCGTCGCGGTCTGTATACCTTTGATGATAAGCAAGTGGGTCAGCCACAGTAGAACCGAAGCGACGATGATGGCGGGAAGAGTGTTTCCACCCTCGAAAATGGGGAGAAATTTGCCAATGGTCGACATCAGCAGCACGAGGTAACCGACGTTGCCGATCAGGGCGGATAGCCAGTAACCCCACGCTGAGTTGAATCCCATGTAATCGCCAAAACCGGCTCGGGCGTAGGCGTATACGCCGTTGTCGAGCTCAGGTTTGCGGTTAGCAAGAAACTGGTAGACGAAGGCGAGACAGATCATGCCGATGCCGGTGATGATCCAGCCGATGATGATCGGGCCAGCGGCGGCAGAGGCCGCAATGTTTTGTGGTAGCGAAAAGACGCCACCGCCAATCATGGACCCTACAACGAGGCCGATCAGGGCGAACAGGGAGAGCTTGCCGCTGTCGGGACCAGTGTCCCCGGCAGCACCGGGTGAGGCGCCTCCGGTACCCGGGGCATCCACTTTGGATGATGGCATGGGAATCCTTTCCAAGAAGGCTTGCCACTTGCATCGCCCGCTCCACGGATCCATACATCGGCCATCACGCTTTTATGCGTTCGGTGCAAGTTAAATTTTCTGACATCACGAACGCTACATGCACTGAGTGAGTCTCGCACCGCCGTTGTTCTTGGATATCTCTCTAGCTACATTTTTTCGCAGCAATGAGTAAATGCAACCGTAAATATTCACCGAAGTATGAAAGTGAGTGTATATTTTTGGTCTCAATAGTCCGCGCCGACCATGACTGTCGGCTTGGGGGATTGCATTTTATTGAAGTTATCCAATCATTGGGCAACTAAGGTGCGATAGTTCACAGTTCGCCCTGTCGGCAATCTCTTCTACCCGCGTGTGGGGGTGAAGGGGATGCTCCGCGACTGTTTGCATAAGGTGCAACCCCTTCGCGGCTTGGCGAGCCTCTTGGGGTAGGTGAAGGGAGGTGCTTCCGCGACTACCCGAAGCTAGGCTACGTAAAATATTAAGTTCCCTCACTTAAATGTGGAAGGGCGGATGCTAGCATGACGGCATGACCCCTAACCAGTTGAGCAGTTTCGTTTATTCGAGCGCGCAAGATGTCTTTACTCAGCATAACTTGGATAATCTGCTCATTCCGGCGGAACCCGTTATCGAACGTCCGAAAAATCCAGACCACGGGGATTACGCCACCAACCTTGCCCTGCAGCTTGGGAAGCGCACTGGTGTAGCTCCCCGCGATCTCGCGCAGTGGCTGGCGGACTCCCTCAACCATCACCCGGAGATCGCCGAAGCCTCAGTCGCCGGTCCGGGGTTCATCAACATACGTTTGTCTTCTGCGGCGCAGGGTAGTTTGATCAGCGATGTCATCGTTTCCGGTGACTCTTACGGCGATAGTGACACCTATTCTGGTATTACGGTCAATCTTGAGTTCGTCTCTGCAAACCCGACTGGCCCGATTCACATTGGTGGCACCCGCTGGGCCGCAGTGGGCGACTCCCTCGGACGTGTCTTAGAGGCTAACGGTGCTGAAGTCACCCGTGAGTACTACTTCAATGATCACGGTGAGCAGATCGATCGTTTCGCCCGTTCACTACTCGCTGCCGCAAAAGGTGAGCCCACCCCGGAGGATGGTTACGGAGGTGAGTACATAAACGACATCGCTGGTGAGATTCTCGCACACTATCCGAATGCGCTGGGGAAGAGCGACGCGCAGGAGTTCTTCCGTTCTCACGGTGTAGATATGATGTTCGAACACATCAAGAAGTCGTTACACGATTTTGGTACAGACTTCGATGTCTATTTCCACGAGAACTCGTTGTTCGAGTCCGGGGCGGTGGAACGCTCTATTGAAAAGTTGAAACAGAATGGCTACTTCTACGAGCAGGACGGTGCCTGGTGGCTGAAGTCCACCGATTTCGGGGACGATCGCGATCGTGTAGTGATTAAGTCTGATGGTAATGCCGCCTACATCGCCGGGGATATCGCCTACATTGAAGACAAGATTGGCCGTGGCCACGATCTGTGCATTTACATGCTGGGTGCGGATCACCACGGCTACGTTTCTCGCCTGAAGGCCGCCGCCGGTGCGTTAGGTTATAACCCTGACACCATCGAAGTGCTCATTGGCCAGATGGTCAATCTGCTTAAAGATGGTCAGGCTGTGCGCATGTCTAAGCGTGCGGGAACTGTAATTACCCTCGACGATCTCGTTGATGCCGTCGGTGTCGACGGAGCGCGCTACGCTCTTGTCCGCTCGTCCACCGATACCACGCTGGACATTGACATCGCGGTATGGGCATCCAAGTCAAATGATAACCCGATCTATTATGTCCAGTATGCGTACACGCGCCTGAACTCTCTTAAGGAGAAGGCCGCCAGACTCGGTGTGAGCTTCGAGGGGGCGGACTACTCCCTGCTTAGCACTGAGCTTGATGGCGAGTTGATCCGCACCATCGCCGAGTTTCCGAAGGTGAACAAGGCTGCCGCGGTGTTACGAGAGCCGCACCGCGTAGCTCGTTACTGTGAGGAACTAGCTGGTGCGATCCACCGCTTCTATGCCCACAACCCGATCTTGCCCAAGGCGGGCGGGGAAGAACAGCCGATCCACAAAGCGCGTCTCGGTCTAGTTGAGGCCGCGTGGCTGACTCTGTCTAAGGGGTTGCACCTGTGCGGCGTGAGCGCGCCGGATCATATGTAGGAGATCGGACGCCGATGAACGAAGACATCACACGCCCAATCCGGCACTACCGCATCACGGCGATCCTCAACCGTAAGCGCGTCAACAGTCAGAATCAGCTCATGTCTTTGTTGGAGAAGGAGGGCATCTCGGTCACCCAGGCGACGCTGTCGCGTGACCTCAACGAATTAGGCGCGAAAAAGATGCGTCCACTCGAGGGGCCCGCGTATTACGTGGTCGGTGATGTCCACCCAGCTGGGTTGTCCGCCGACCCGGGGCTGCGGGGCCGGCTGCGGCGTCTCTTGAAGACTATTGCTGTGTCGATGGTGGAGACCGATGCCGGTGTCTTTATCCGTACCCCACCGGGGGGCGCTCAGTACCTCGCTTCCGTCATTGACCTGTCGGGGCAGCCAGAAATCCTGGGTTCTATTGCCGGTGACGACACAATCTTGGTTTTTGCGAAGAAGCCATTCACCATCAGTGAGTTGCTCCTGCTGCTCACCGAACTGGCCGGATTTACCAACGGGCAGAACCCTGTGCGCCCAGACGACTTGCTAGACGAAGGTCGCGCGTCTTCCCCCGCCACACCAACCGATAAGACCCCCTCTTCGCCTTCAGCCGAATAGCGACGCGTGGACCCCTTGGTTTTTGTTGCCAGGGGATGTTATAAATATGCATGGAGAGCTCCGGGGAGGAAATTCCCGCCCCTCTCGGGAGGCGCTCTTACTCCGGGAGGTTCAATGTCCGGACCTCCCCGTCGCTGCACCGCAGGCTGGTGATTGCGGCCAAGACTGAGGGGGTTTCCCTCAACACGCTGATCAACCAGAAGCTCGCCTCCGCCTAACGCGAATGCCTACGGGATTGCCATCCCCCGGGCCTTGGTGGCCCGTTAGTTTCGCTTAATGCTCAGATTGCGGTCTGCACAGAACAAGTGCTGCTCCGCCGGCTATGGCAGAAAGACCGGCGCGGAGCAACGCGAGGGTCCCGGAGGACACGTCCGTATTGGCGAGATCACCACGTTGCGTCTGGGGTTGTACCTGCTGGTTTGACTGCTGTTTTGATTGCAGCCTGGAGGGACATAGCGAAACTTAGGATCGTAACTTCTTGGATTTAGCCCCGGCTGGTGGGTCACGTTTACAGCACCCGCTCCCACCGAACTACCAAGCGCCGCCGCCTGTCTGCGGCCACTGCCCCGGGCGGAATCGAATCCCATATTTCCCGCCCTCCAGGAGGGGAATCTCCATCTCCACACAGATTGTCCCTGTCGAATCTGACAGGTGGAAGGGCTGATCAGGTTCATAGAACCAAGTTTCAGGGCCGCCGGTGATGCAATTACCGAGCGCCCGAGCATATTCTTCATTAATGGTCATAGCGGTGAAGTATGTCCGGCCAGCGTCTCCCGCATTGTCCCGCCGAGGATTTATTCGACCGAAACCTTCCAGGGGAATCCATCCGGTTCCTTCAATGCGCTTCCAGTCGTCGGTCATCGTCGCTCCTCAGCTCAAGTGGTCTTTGAGACAACGATATCTGATGTCAATTTTCTTAACCATGACATGAAGTTGCGTCTACCGGGTACACAGTAACCGCAGAACGTGGAACCAGCGGAGTATGGGTGCTCGAATGCGCTGAATTAGGGGAAGTGTCCCAAACTAAGCGGCTAGCTAATGCTGCCGACGAGATGCGCGAAGCACCGGCCTACCAGGCAGGCCTAGACCCAGACGAACTCGACATTGTTGTTGATGTTGTTCTCCCACCGGGCCTTGCGGAAATGAAAGCTCGCGCCGAAAAAGAACGCGAAGAAGCGGCACGACTGGCCGCTGCGGCACAGGCAAGCACTCATGACCTCGCTGTTGCAATGAGAAACGCTGGAATGACCGTACGAGATATGGGAACAGTCCTCGGCGTGTCTTACCAGCGCGCCCAAAAGCTCGCAGCATCCTAAA